>DAIDJH010000208.1 GCA_027451425.1 Bdellovibrionales bacterium
AACTTGTGACAAAGGGTATGTCCAACAAGGAAGTGGCCAACCAGCTTTTTGTCACGGAAAAAACCGTGAAATTTCACCTGACGAACATCTATAAAAAGATGAACGTCAAGTCACGCGCGCAACTGATTGTATGGTGCATGCCACACAGCACGTTCGTCGAAAAAGAAGAACGTCCAGTGGAAGGCACGCAAAATGCGATCAATGCGGCGGCCGCACCGGCAGCTGCGCCCAGCACAATTCCGGCTGGATCAGCGACAGTGGCAGGCACGACTGGCACTGGCTTTCGCGGCAACAACGACCTTGGTATTTAGTCGTTAGAGTTGGGCTCAAATGGATGCAAAGCCGGTCTCTCAGTCCGTTGTTACTATGACCGAGCTTGTGCATCCAAGCCATACCAATGCGCTCAATAGCGCATTTGGCGGTGTGATCGTTTCTTGGATCGATATTTGCGCCGCCATTTGCGCCATGAGGCACTCACGAAAACACGTCGTAACGGCGTCGATCGACGCCTTGAATTTCGTTAATCCCGTCTATGCCGGTTGGATTGTCAATTTACACGCATCCGTTAATTATGTAGCTCGGACTTCTATGGAAGTCGGCGTTCGTGCCGATGCCGAGAATCCAATCATGGGTGAAACATTTCATGTGGCTTCGGCTTACCTTACTTTTGTCGCATTGAGCGATCAGAAAAAGCCAATTGTTATACCTCAAGTCATTCCCGAAACCGACATCGAAAAACACCGCTATGCGGCGGCTGAAAAACGTCGGGCTGTTCGCCTTGCGATGCGCGAGAAGAATTAAGGCCATCTTTTCGGATAGCAAGCGATTGGCCTACATTTCCGTATAGGCTTGTGCCTCGAGCGCGGTGAGTACGATGGTGTTGAAGATGTCGTTATCGGTGCACGTGCGCTGCAAAACGTTCGCGGGTTTGCGAATTCCTAATAGAAATGGCCCCAAAATCTCGCCACCACCTAACTGCTGAACCAATTTGTAAGTGATGTTGCTCGCATCGAGGTTTGGAAAAACCAAAATATTGGCCCCATTTTTAATCTCACAGAATGGAAAAATCCGTCGCACGATGTCTGGATTCACCGCGGTGTCGGCTTGCATTTCGCCGTCAACGATAAGTTCCGGATGCCGCTCTTTCACGATTCTCGCAGCTTCGCGCATTTTTTTCGGCGAAGCGAATTCCGCCGCGAAATTTGTGAAACTCAGCATGGCGATGCGTGGTTCAATTTTAAAATACTGCGCCACGCGGGCCACGTAGACGGAAATTGCCGCGAGTTGCTCGGCTGTCGGGTCGACGTTCACTGTCGTGTCGGTGAAAAACAAAATGCGATCTTGCACGAGGAGCATGTTCACTCCCGCCGCTACTTGGCCGCGACCGGTACCGATCACTTGCAGAATTGGCCGCACACAGTTCGAATAATTGTTGATCGCGCCACTAATAACCCCATGCGCGTCGCCAAGTTTCACCGCCATTGCCGAAAAATAATATGGGTCAGCCATCAAACGCTCGGCCTCGGCATAAAGAACGCCCCGACGCTTTCGCTGATCGAAGAGCGCCTTCGCATAACGCTCGTAGTCCTTATGAAGCGAAGGCTGTACAATTGGCACGTCTGCCAAATTGTCGAGCTCCAGTTCTTTGATTTTTTCGCGGATCACGTCGGGATAGCCGACCAATATTGGTCGAATGATGCGTTCTTTCTGCACCGAACTGATCGCTTTTAAAACTTTGGTCGAATGCCCTTCGGGGAAAATAATAATCGGCACATCGGTGTTCATCGACTGGGCCTTCGTGCGAATGCGATTGATGACGGAGCGAATGAAACCGCGCGAGGCGCTGCCAAGCGACTCCAACCGCTCGCGGTAAGCTTTGAAATCTTCAATCGGCTTTAGCGCAACGCCGGAATCCATCGCGGCTTGGGCGACAGCTGGCGCAACATTCAACAGAACGCGCGGGTCGAACGGCTTTGGGATAATGTAATCTGGCCCGAAATGAAAATGCCGATTGGAATAAGCGGCGGCCACACTATCGGGAACATCTTGTCGCGCCAGATCGGCAAGCGCATGAACGGCAGCCAGTTTCATCTCTTCATTGATCGTGGTCGCTTGCGTGTCGAGCGCCCCGCGAAAAATCGACGGAAAACCAAGCACGTTATTCACTTGGTTGGGAAAATCAGAGCGACCTGTGGCAATAATAACATCGGGGCGAGCCGCTTTCGCGTCATCGGGTAAAATTTCAGGGTCTGGGTTGGCCATTGCAAACACGATTGGTTTAGGCGCCATTTTTTTAAGCATGTCTTTAGTCACAGCGTTGGCGACACTCAAGCCGACCAAAACATCGGCGCCGTCGAGAGCATCCGTCAAGGTGCGCGCTTTCGTTTCGACAGCTAACGACTCTTTGAACGGATTCATCCCCTCAGTACGGCCTTTGAAAATTACGCCTTGCGAATCGCACATCATGATATTTTTTTGCTGCACGCCGAGACGCACAAAAATCTTCGCGCATGAAATCGCCGCTGCGCCCGCACCGTTGAACACGACCTTAATTTTATTCAATTTCCTTTTCGTAAGTTCGCATGCGTTAAGTAATGCAGCGCCGGAAATTATCGCCGTGCCATGCTGATCGTCATGAAACACGGGGATTTTCATCGATTTTTTCAGCTCTTCTTCGATGTAAAAACAATCCGGCGAAGCAACGTCTTCGAGATTGATGCCGCCAAACGTCGGTTCAAGTGCTTTGACCGCCGCAATAAATTCGTCGGGATTTTTCGTGTTGAGCTCGATATCGAAAACGTCGATCCCCGCGAACTGTTTGAACAGTACGCCCTTGCCTTCCATGACAGGTTTGGCTGCCAATGGGCCAATATTTCCCAAACCTAATACGGCTGTGCCATTTGAAATCACGGCAACAAGATTCCCTTTCGTTGTGTATTTGTACACATCGTTCGGGTTGCGTGCGATCTCGATGCACGGAGCCGCAACGCCGGGAGTATACGCGAGCGACAGTGTGTATTCCGTGTCACATTTTTTACTTGAACGAACGTCCACTTTTCCGGGTTTACCTTGCGCGTGATATTCCAGCGCGTCTTTGGCGAAATCTTTGCTCACGTGAAAAACTCCTTTAGGAGCAGAAAGCCCTATGATACGGTTTAGTTAACAAGAGTCAAATTTTTAGAGCCAGTTTTCAATGGCCCGGGGAGTGCATCATGAACTCAGATCGTGACGTGGTCATTATTGATGGTATCCGCACGCCATTTGCCAAAGCCGGCGCGGATTTAAAAGACGTGCATGCCGCTGATCTTGGGACGCGAGCCTTAAGCGAACTTCTTGCCCGTACGGATGTTGACGTTAATCAAATTGACGAAGTCATCATCGGCAATACCGGGAGCCCGGCCGATGCTGTCAATATTTCGCGAGTGATTGCCCTTCGCGCCGGCGTGCCGCTCAAAACGTCGGCCTACACCGTACATCGCAATTGCGCGTCGGCGCTTGAATCGATATCGAGCGGTTTTGATAAAATCCGTAGCGGTACGCTCGATGTCGCGATCGCCGGCGGAGCGGAAAACATGTCAAAAATGCCAATCATGGTGCCGCCAAAAATCCAAAATATTTTGAACAAACTGTTTACGGCGAAGGGGCCGTCGCAAGCGCTCCCGCTTTTGGCAAAACTTCTGCAAGCTGATCTTAAGCAAATCAAAGCACTTTTGACGGCAAATCAAAAAGACGATTTTTTTCCGCAGATTGCGGTGGTGCAAGGGCTCACCGATCCGTTTGTGGGGATTAACATGGGGCAAACGGCCGAAATCCTTGCGAA
>DAIDJH010000209.1 GCA_027451425.1 Bdellovibrionales bacterium
CCGGCCTTTAGATTTTCTGGCAGCACGCGCTCGGCGCCCAGTACGTCGGCGCTCTCGCATATCGGCCCAACAATGTCGAATCTATTGGTTGCGATTGACTCGATGGGGTCAATCGGCACGATTTGGTGATGGGCTTCATACAAGGCGGGGCGAAGCAGCGCGTGCATCCCGGCGTCAACGATCAAAAAATTCTTGTACGGAGTTCGTTTGACGTATTGGATTTCAGTGACAAGCGCGCCAAAACGAGCGACCAAAATGCGGCCGGGTTCAAGGTCGATCCGCTCAACATGCGGAGCAACTTCATTCTTCAGCATAGAGATGTACGCTTCGATTGTCTTTTCGTCTTCGGCTAAATCGCCGTTGAGGTAGTCAATGCCAAGACCGCCGCCGACGTCGAATGATTTCAATTCAAAGCCCCGGGCTTTCAATTCACGCCATAGACTAAGAGTTTTACGAATCGCGTCTTGAAAGGCGTGAATATCGCGAATTTGTGAGCCTATATGAACTGTGAGCCCTTGAAGTTCTAGGGAGTTGGCATGCGCGCGAAGAATTGTAAGAGCCTGTGGGATCTCCGAAAAATCAAAACCAAATTTATTTTCGTGAAATCCCGTGCGAATGTATGGGTGGGTATTCACGTCGATGTCGGGGTTCATCCGAAGTGCGACGCGCGCCCGTTTCTTGCCGCTCGAGGCTATATCCGCGATACGCTCGAGTTCCGGTAAACTTTCGACGTTGAGTTGGTGGATATTCAATTCGAGCGCCTCAGTGATTTCGCTACGAGTTTTGCCGACACCTGAAAAAATCATTTTTTCAGGAGCAAAGCCTGCTTCGCGCGCTCGATGCATCTCTCCAGCCGAGACGAGATCGACCCCGACACCGAGCTCATGCAAAACGTGAAGTACGGCGGGGTTGTTGTTGGATTTCATTGCAAAATGAATATGCGCGCTTTGCGGCAGGCGACGTTGCAAAAACTGAACGCGTGCACGAATTCCGTCGAGGTCGTAGATGTAAAACGGGGTGGGGAAGTCCCGCAAACTGGGGTGTTGGTAAAAAGAAAGCGATGCGTGAGGTTTAGACATCTAAATCGAATTCCGTGTGGAGTGCCTCGGCGACTTCTTTGAGCTGGCTTTTCGCCACAACGGCGCTGATTTTTATATCGGACGTCGTGACAAGATGAACGTCCACATTGCGTTCTTTAAAAATTTTGAAAAAGCGCGCGGCTACACCGGGGTGGTTTTTCATACCGACGCCGATCACTGAAATTTTGGCCATGTCCCGCATGACTTTCACTTCAGTTTCGTTTTTTAAGATCTCTTGTAGAAGTTTTTGCGTTTGCGGCAAATCCTCTTCGGGGATTGAAAAGTGAAGCCGCTGCGTGTGTGCGGATGGGGAGTCGCTCGCGCTTTGCGTGATAATGTCGACCACAATATTTTTCTCGGCAAGACGCGCGAATAAATTGGCCAAGAAGGCCGCTCCTGCCGGAACGGGATTGAGTTGAATCACCACCGTTGACGGATCGTGTGTCACTGAAGAGACCACGGGGTTTTCGAGCATATTTTCCTCCGCCATCACCCATGTGCCGTCGCGGTCTTCGAACGACGAGCGCGAGTGAATTTTAATATTGTACTTTGCCGCGATTTCAACGGCACGGAAATGTAAAACCTTTGAACCGACCGAAGCCATCTCCATCATTTCTTCAAACGTCACGGTTTTGAGTTCGCGTGCTTTGGCAACCAGACGTGGGTCAGCCGAATAGACGGCCGGGACATCGGTGTAGATTTCGCACGCCGAACCTTTTAGCGCAGCGGTTAGCGCAACCGCCGTTGTGTCTGAACCGCCGCGGCCGAGCGTGGTGATTTGATCGTCTTCGGTAACGCCTTGAAAACCTGCGACGACGGGGATTATATTTTGTTCCACCAGCGATGAAATTTTGGTGGTGTCGATTGAGCGGATGCGAGCTTTTGAAAAAAGCGCATCGGTTTGAATGCCCACTTGATGCGCGAGAAGTGGTGCCGCTTTCGCGCCCCGCTTTTCAAGGGCTATTGTCAACAAAGCCACGGCCACTTGTTCGCCGCTGGCGAGAAGCATGTCGTAGGCCGCTCCACGATAATACGGGTCGAGATCGTTGGCGAGCCTCACGAGTCGGTTGGTTTCGCCGGACATTGCCGAAACCACGATCACTGGCGATTCGCCGCGGGATTGATCGCGAATCACTCGCGTGGCCACGTTTTCAATCCGCTCCAGCGCACCGACCGAGGTGCCGCCAAATTTTTTTACAACGATGTTTTTGTCGACTTGCATGGCCATTTCTTCTAGCATAGGAACGAACAGCATGGAAACATTTGAATTCGGCACAACCACAACAGGATTACCTATAATCGCCCACAGATTTGGACGCGTTGGCCCCGAAGTTCTGATTTTGGGTGGGGTTCACGGCAACGAACCTGAAGGGGTGGTGGCCAGTCTTGGGTTACTGCAAACATTTGCGCCCTCCTATACCTTGAAAGTTCGGCTCACCGTCGTTCCGCAGTTTAACCTCGATGGAGTTTTGGCTGGTAAGCGGAAAAACTCACGCGAAGTCGATTTAAACCGAAATTTACCGACGAAAGATTGGACAGCCGCGGTTGCCGAAGAAAAATATGCGCCGGGGACTGAGCCCAATTCTGAATCCGAAAATCAAGCGCTCGTGAAATGGATTGATACAACCAAACCGCAATTTGTCTTCAGTCTTCACTCGTGGCAGCCGTGTTTAAATATTAATGGTTCATGTCGCCCTGAAGCTGAAATTATTCACAGCCGCACGGGGTATGAAATTAAAGAGGATATAGGTTACCCAACTCCCGGTTGTCTTGGAACATATTGCGGGCTCGAACGAGGAATTCCTACAATCACTTACGAAATTGAACGAGGCCAAGAGTCGGCAAAAGTCTTAAAAATGCATGTGCCGGCCATCCACGAAGCACTGAAGTCGATCGAAAAAAGATTTTGAACCGTTCTCACAGGAATATTTTCATGAACAAACCCAAACATCGTGCCGTAAAAACGTCGAAACAGACGCATTCGTCCGCGGCAGACCTCCCAATTAAAATTAACCGTCTGTACGATGCGTTTGCTAGTCAGAGCGGCGGCGGCGCGCAAAAAAAAATTAGTCCCGCGGATATTCGTCTCATCGAACAAACCGTCGCGCTTCTCGATCGTGGTGAAATTCGGGTTGCAGACAAAAATTCTGATGCAGCAAATGGCCAAGCAATTTGGTACGTCAACGAATGGGTAAAAAAGGCGATCTTGCTTTATTTTAAAGTTCAAAAAATCAAAACCACAAAAATTGGCTCGCTATCGTTTGTTGACAAAATTCCAACCAAGAAGTGGACGGGTAAGGAAGGGGTGCGAGTGGTTCCCCATGCCATCGCGCGATACGGTTCGTACATTGAGCCGGGCGCGATTCTAATGCCGTCTTACGTGAATATAGGCGCGCGAGTGGGCACGGGCACGCTGGTTGACACTTGGGCCACCGTTGGGTCGTGCGCGCAAGTGGGCGCGCACTGCCACATTTCGGGAGGGGTCGGACTCGGAGGCGTTCTTGAACCCGTGCAGGCCAACCCTGTTGTCATCGAAGATCATGTGTTTCTAGGCAGCCGCTCTATTATTGTTGAGGGAGTGATCGTGCGCCAAGGCGCAGTCATCGGTGCCGGTGTGACGCTCACATCGTCAACTAAAATTATTGACGTATCGGGTAAGATTGCCGTCGAGCATCGCGG
>DAIDJH010000210.1 GCA_027451425.1 Bdellovibrionales bacterium
GTCAAAGACGGCTATTATATTCTCGACGGCGTGCCCCATCAGATAAAATTAATTGCTGGCGTCGGCTCATCGGGCCGGGTCGTCGTGATCACGCACGAGCGGGGTTAAGACGATGAGCTTGATCGACAATTTCCGCAAAAATTCGCTGGGGAACTGAACCCAATCCGCCGTCATTCCATCCAAAGACGTCACGGCTCGCAACGCCAAAATGTTTTCGTAGGTGCGACCATCGCCTTGCACACCCACGGTTTTCAACGGCAGGAGAACGGTAAATGCTTGCCATATATGCGGGTAAAGACCGGCATTCTTAAGTTCTTCGATGAAAATGGCGTCAGATTCTCGGGCCATTCGCAACCGCTCCTCGGTCACTTCACCCAATACACGAATTGCAAGCCCTGGCCCCGGAAACGGGTGCCGCCCCAACATCGCCAGCGGAATTTTCAGTTTGGCCCCAATTTCGCGTACTTCATCTTTGAATAGCTCACGTAACGGCTCGACCAATTTTAAGTTCAAATCTTTGGGCAAACCGCCGACATTGTGATGGGTTTTGATCGTGGCGCTCGCTCCGCGCGGCGAAATGGATTCAATCACGTCGGGATACAACGTGCCCTGTGCCAAAAACGTGATGCGGTCGTTTTTCCCGTCGTGCTTTTTTATTTCTTCTTTGAAAATGTCGATAAAGGTGTGCCCGATGATCGTGCGCTTCTGCTCGGGGTCTTCCACTCCCTCTAGACGCTTAAGAAATAGTTTTTTCGCGTCTAAACCTTTAACATTTAAATTCATTTCTTGATATTTTTTTAAAACATCCTGAAATTCATTTTGCCGAAGAAGCCCGTTATCAACGAAAACACACACCACACGCTCCGGCCCCAAAACCTGCGTTAGCAATTTTCCAACCACGGTTGAGTCCACCCCGCCGCTCAGCGCGCATAAAACTTTCTCGCTGTTTGGCACGGTTCGTTGAACGTAATCCGTCACTTGCTGCAACATCTCATTACCCGACCAATTCGGTTCGGCATGACAAATGTCGCGACAAAAATACCGCAAAACATCGAGGCCGTGTTCGGTGTGTGAAACTTCGGGATGAAATTGAACCGCAAAGATTCGAGGCGCCAAACATGCGGCGGGATGACCGCTCGCCGAAAACGCGATGATTTCAAATCCCGGCGGAGGCACTTTCACCACGTCACCATGGCTCATCCAAACTTTTTGTGCTTTAGGTACACCGGCGATCGGCGCTCGCCACTCCACCGTACTGTAGCCGTATTCACGCTTATCTGACGACTCGACAACCCCGCCATATTTAAACGCAAGAAGTTGCATGCCGTAGCAAATGCCCATCACCGGAGCAATGGGTTCCAGATCGCGCACTTCCGTTACAGGGGCATTGGTGTCGTAAACCGACGACGGACCACCGCTCAATATAATGCCGACCGGCGATTTCTCGCGAATGACTGACGTGGGAGTATTGTATGGCAACAATTCGGAAAAATAGCCGAGCTCGCGCAATCGACGCGCAATCAGTTGCGACACCTGCGAACCGTAGTCTAGAATCAAAAACGGTTTCGGTTCAGCCATAAGCGTTAGCTTTCAAGGCGGTAATTGGGAGCTTCTTTAGTGATCGTCACATCGTGAACATGTGACTCCCGCAAACCTTGCGGACTGATCCGAACAAAACGCGCTTTCTTTTGCAACTCTTCAATAGATCGTGCCCCTAGGTAGCCCATACCCGCCTTCAAACCACCAACGAGCTGATGCAAGATCGCCGATGCCGAGCCCTTATATGGCACTTTGCCCTCGATACCTTCGGGGACTAACTTTGTTTCGTCTTCAATATCAGCCTGAGCATATCGATCTTTCGAACCTTCAGCCATAGCTCCGAGCGAACCCATCCCGCGGTAAACTTTGTAGGTGCGGCCTTGATACAAAATTGTTTCGCCGGGAGCTTCGTCGGCCCCAGCCAGAAGACTGCCGACCATCACGGTATTCGCCCCGAGCGCTAACGCCTTCGTAATGTCACCTGAAAATTTAATTCCACCATCGGCAATGATAGTTTTACCGTGCTTGTGCGCAACTTGAGCGCAGGCTTTCACCGCTGAAATCTGCGGCATACCCACACCCGAAACAATTCGCGTCGTACAAATACTGCCCGGACCAACGCCTACTTTCACCACATCGGTACCGGCGCGAATCAGCGCTTCGGTCGCATCTTCAGTGACCACATTACCAGCCACTAAAATAACATGCGGAAATTCGCGATGGATAAACTCCACTTGGGCGATCACATTTTGTGAATGTCCATGAGCCGAATCGACAACCAGCAAGTCAACACCGGCACGCACCAACGCCGCAACACGTTCATGCGATTTTGCGTCCACTCCCACGGCCGCCCCGACGAACAAACGGCCAAGTTTGTCTTTTGTTGCGTTCGGGAATGCGCTGGCCTTTTCGATATCTTTAATGGTGATCAGCCCTTTTAACTTGAAGTTGTCGTCAACAACCGGCAGCTTTTCGATGCGATGCTTTTGCAGCGTCACCTTCGCTTCGGCGAGCGTCGTCCCAACCTTTGCTGTGACCAAATTTTCTTTGGTCATGATGTTGCCGATGGGCTGCGTAACGTTCGTCTCAAAACGCAAGTCGCGGTTGGTGAGAATTCCGACAAGCTTGCCATTAACGGTGATCGGTACGCCACTGATCGAATACTGCCGCATAAGATCGAGCGCATCGCTGACGGAGTGTTCGGGCGAAAGCGTGATCGGATCAGTGATCATCCCGCTTTCATACTTCTTCACTCGCTCGACTTGAAACGCCTGCTGTTCAATCGGCATATTTTTGTGAATGACGCCAAAGCCGCCGTTTTGCGCCATAACGGTCGCGATTTTTCTCTCGGTTACCGTATCCATCGCCGCCGAAAGAATCGGCATGTTCAAATGCACGTCGCGAGCAAAGAAACTAACCGTCGAAATTTGCGACGGCACCACGTCGGAGTAATCTGGAATCAAAAGAATGTCGTCAAAAGTTAAAGCCGTTTGGCCAAAATCATCAGAATTCATATGCTCTTGTACCACGATTTATAGCGAATGTAATTATCAGCGCTTTTATTTAAAAATTCGCGCTCAGCCGCTGTCAACTCGCGTTTAACAACTGCCGGCCGGCCAACAATCAAAACTCCCGGCGGGAATTCTTTATCTTCTGTCACTAGAGTACCCGCCGCCACGATCGAGTCCTCACCAATTTTAGCTTTGTCCATTATGATGGAGCCCATCCCGACGAGCACGCGATCGCCAATTTCGCAGCCGTGTAAAATCACGCCATGGCCAACCGTAACCCGTTTGCCAACGGTGACCCCGCATTTATTGTAAGTGCCGTGAATAATCGTCCCATCTTGTATGTTGGATTCAACGCCAATTTGAATCGGCATGACATCGCCCCGAAGAACCGTGTTGAACCAAATCGACGCACGATCGCCAATTTCTACGTCACCAATGATGGCCGCTGTCGGAGCGACAAAAACATCCTGACCTAGCCGTGGTTCCCCTTGTTCCAGTTTGATCATCATACCCTAATTCAAATATGAGCGCGGATTGACTTCCATCCCTTTCATCACTTCAGAAGCGATCATCTGATCTTCAAGTACGCGCGATCGCTCGATGTAATCGATCGTAGTAAAAAATCGGCAGCCGGCACGCAGACAAAATGAAATGGCGGCATCGGCCCGGACATCAAGATTTTTCAACTTTTTCGATCC
>DAIDJH010000211.1 GCA_027451425.1 Bdellovibrionales bacterium
ACGGCAATGCACGGATTGAGCCAAGAGCAAACCGATCGCTTTTTGAAAACATTCAGTCACGCGCAAAAACGCAATCTCGACGATCTGTTCAATGCGAGTACCCCCCCCCAATCTGAGATCAGCGCCGCATATCTTAAAATTTTACAAGAAGCTCGAACCATGATCATTCAAGGCTATTTGAGAGTTGAAAAATTTGCGCCGCAGCTTTTTATCCCCGAAAATTACGAAGAATCTTTAATGGCGAATGGTGAGAAAAAAATGAGCGCGCCGCCAAATCCCAAAATCGCGGAAAAGCCCACCGCCCGCTCTAGTTCCTCGTCGGCAAAATCGACGCCGACCCAATCAATGGGCTCCGCACAAGTTCAAGCTTTGCAAAACAAAATTCGTGAACTTCTCGACGAGAATGCAAAATTGAAGACCGAGCTCGCCGAACTGAAACAGGCTCTAAGCGAGAAATCGCGCCGGCAGTCGGCGGCTTAAAAATTCACAGGTTAGTGACGAAGTGAGACCTTGATCGTCGGCGAATCGCGTGCATCGCGATCTCGATGTTCAGACTATCAAACGCGGTCTCAAGCCCGTGCAGGGTATTTTCTGCCATATCGACATTGCAAGAATTTAATACGCGACTTTCCTGCGCTTGAGTTTCGTCGCGGTATTCGCGAATCAAATCGAGCGCGTGATATTTCGCGCGCAGTATTTCGGCAACCGGATATTGTTTTGGGCTCAGAGTTTGGAGCTGGTGATAACTAACTAGGTCTTTTTGCACAACGACGATGAGATTGCGCGCCAGAGATTTTGCCCTTTCACAATTTTCGAATTGGTCAAAATAGCTCGGGGGTTGATTGAAATCACTTGATGTCTGATCATAATTACTCATTGCAAAGGCATTACGCGATACTGTCATGGTTGTCCAAGCGGTGATCGCGGTAGCAATTAAGGTTAAGAGTTTCATATCAATTCCTGTTCTTTCTTTAAGCAAAAACCATCTCGCTCGTTTATATCAGTGGAACACATAGTTGACCGGAATCATAAATTGGCCGAGGGTCCCTGACGTGCTCCCGGCATTGCTATTGTTGGCCCAGTAGACGTTGCCTTCCCAATAATTATTGGTGAAAGTTCCCTGGAATATAATCGCGCCGTAGTTATCTTCGGCCACTACTTCCGCACCGCTTTGACTGATCGCCGTCTGATAGGTTTGACCGCCTCCGGACACGCTCATGCCTTGCGAAACCGTGAATAGGGGCGCGTAGCACTGGGTACCGTTGGATTGCAAGCATGTGGGGTCTTCGATAACCATTTCAATTTGACCAGAACCCGCGCTCGCGGTGATCGCACCAGTGAAGACAACCCCTGTGGAGTTGCCTTGGCACGAGGCCTGGCTCGAGTTCACTTGCCCCAAATCCGTCACCGCCGGCATAAAGCCCGTCGGACCTGTGAGAATCTGATTAAAAGTATTCACACTATTATTAAAGATACAGCCCCAGCCGCTGACAGACTGGCCATTGGACATCGTATAGTAGTTATTGTTACCACCACCGGTCGATTGCCCACGCACGAAGCGATCGCTGAGGGATGTCCCTCCACTTTTTGAGCACGCGGCTAGCATCGCCAATGTGAGCGCCGCAGCAACCAGCCCGAGGGCCCTTTTCACGTTTTCGTTAGTAAGTGTTTTCATAGGCATATCTCCTTACCTAATAAGTAAGGCAAACTTTGGACCAACCCGAGTCCCATTTTGAGGCACTGGGCATGAATTGGTTCGATTTGAAGGTTGAACTGGCACAATACTTTGAACATGTGCCAGATTTTGTTTTACGTCCGACTGGGGAATTGTCGAGAGTAGAAGCTCTTTGCAGCTGTCAAAAGTTTAGACAGTCAAGAGCACCAACCGATAGGTAAATTCGCTCAATTAAAACTGATCGCACGACGGTGTATCTAATTTATGCAAACTCATCGGCATCGCGGTCGCTAAATCGAAATAACTATCCATGGCACCGCAAAATGTCGTGTTATGACCATCCGAAATCATTTCGGCGTGAGAGACTTCTGGGTTCACAGCGGGCTTTTCATAAAACGTCTCATACAAAGCGGCGATTAACCCCGTGCGATCTTTGCCGTGCTCACAATGAAAATAAACCGGTTGGTTCTTGGGGTCACGAATAATGTCGAGAATATGATTGATCCTCTGAGCTTCTCCACAATGAACCCGATCAACCGAATCGAGCGGCTTATTAATCCACGTAATTTGGTTATCGGTTTGCGCCCATTTCTCTTCGAGATTGCGTTGTGATTTTTTTTCTCCCGGTTCAAACATGGCCGCGTACCAGGGGTCCTTTCCCTGCAAGTCAATGATTGTTTTTATTTTAAGGTTTTGCCGCAACCACTCAATTTGACCTTCGTCAACGGGTCGCGCCCCACGATAGACCGCACCATCAACAATAATATGAAAATTGCCTGGCGCAGTTAGCATGTGCCCGGTTGCCACGTCGACATCCCCAATGACGGTTTGCGGCCCTTTGATTGCGAGATTTTTAAAATCTTTAGGCTCTGACGTGTGGGCCAAAACTTTTAAATTATATGTGCCGGCCACAACGCCGGTAAAATCGTATGTTCCATCGCCGGCAGTCTGTGCCTCAGCCAAAACGTCTCCTGTATTAGGATTAATGAGTTGAACCGCTACGCCCACCATCGGATTACCATTAAAAACAATCTTGCCAACAACGGTTGGTGTTTTGGCATTCTGTTGAACAGTATCGGCTCCGTAGACCGTAAATGAAATCGACACTATAGCGAAAAAAGTCACCAAAAAATTCATGAAATACCCCCTCCGGGTAAAATCGCATGCTTAGGTGACTGTATATGCAAATCCAAAACCGGTTGCAAGTTACGCACGCAAATATGCGCTCAACTCACGTAAAACCCACGCTTGGAGTTGGCAAGATTGGTCAACGGCTGAAGCGGGCGAAAACGGCGGCCGTATTTCGCGGCGTAAATTTCGAGTTCCGAAACAATTTTTTCGGTGCCAATTGTATCCGCCCACTTCAAAAGTCCGCCACGAAATGGCGGGAAACCCGTACCCATGATCATCGCCAAATCCACTTCAGCGGGAGTGTTCACAATGTGCTCACCAAGCAGAGCTTGCGCCGCCTCATTGACCATCGCAAACATTGGCCGTTCGATGCATTCTTTTTCATCGAGCGAATCGTTCGGAGTGGGTAACCCCAACTCTTTGTAAATCGTTTGATCGGCGGCAAGTTGCTTACCTTTGTCGTCGTACAAGTAAAACCCACGGCTATTTTTCTTGCCGAGTCGGCCGGTCGATGTCAGTTTTTTCGCAATCTCCGCCACTTCAATCCGCTCGCCGATTGTTTCTTTAAAGATCTTGAGCACCTTCATGCCAACATCAAGACCCACCTCATCCATCAGACGGCATGGCCCCATCGGCATACCGAACGAATGGGTGTAGTAACGATCAAGCGTCTCAACCGACATGCCGTTTTCAAGCAGAAACAAAGCCTTGCTCATATATGGGAGCAGCAAACGATTCACCAAAAAACCTGGCCCATCCTTCACCACAACCGGCGTTTTACCCATTTTTTTTGCTAAACCAAAAATAGTGGCAACGGCTTCGTCGCTTGTCTCGGGTCCGCGTATCACTTCAACGAGCGGCATCATATTCACTGGATTAAA
>DAIDJH010000212.1 GCA_027451425.1 Bdellovibrionales bacterium
GTACCCACACGAAACGCAAACAGCCGCCGGCGGAAAATCGCACTATTTTTCCCGTGACGTGGCCGAACTACGACTTTTTCGCCCAGGCAAAAGCACGCCGCATCTCGTGATTTTGCTCTCACATTTAAAATCGAAACTGGACCCAGACGGGATTGATCCGGAGGGTAGACTCCGCCGTAACGCTGAGATTCGAACCTTAATCGAACTTTACAATGAGCTCCGGCGCGAAATCCCAGCAGATGTACCAGTGGTCGTGAGTGGCGATTTCAACGGAATCGCCTCAAGACACAACACTGAGCCGGAGTTTTATCAAATCCATGACAAAACCGATTTAGTTGAATCTCTTGAAATAAAGGGCGTGGCCCTTGAAGAACGCTTTACACAGGTGCAAATCACGCCGCTTAGCCAGCAAGTATTCATGCAATTGGATTATATTTTTGTCTCGCCTTCGCTTAAAAGCCGCATCCACCAGGCTTATGTCTATTATTTTAAAAATGAATTGGGGCATCGAGCCGCTTGGCCCCGCTCGTTAGAGGAGCGAAGCCTGCTGCCATCCGATCATTACCCCGTAGTCGTCGATCTTCAGCTGAAGTAAAGATCGCGCCCGGTGTTAAATCAATGTTTCTTTTTACTTTTAGCGCCGTGTTTCGCGGGCGCTGCATGATGCGCTTGCGCCGGGCCTGGCATTACCTTCAAAAGTTCAACTTTGAACAACAAAACTGAATTTGGCGGAATCACCGAGCTGCCATGAGCGCCGTAAGCGATTTCCGGCGGCAGAGCGAGTTCAAATTCAGAACCTGGTTTCATCAACTGAAGTGCTTCCGTCCAGCCCGGGATCACCGCGCCAACCGGAAATGTCGCCGGTTGATTGCGTTTGTACGAGCTGTCAAATACAGTCCCATCGATTAAACTTCCCTCGTAATTAACTTGGACCGTGTCGTTTTTGGTCGGCGCCTTGCCCTTGCCTTCACGAACAATATGATATTGCAAGCCACTCGCCGTAACTTTCCAGCCAGGTTTTGTTTTGTTTTGCGCAAGAAATTCGTCGCCCTTTTTCTTATTTACTTCGGCTTGCGCGGATTGCTTCTTTTGCAGGCCGGCTGTCATCTCTTGAAGAGCCGCCATGCGCTCATTCCCGTTAAGTTTGGGCTTTGTGCCTTCGTAAACATCTTTTATCCCCGCCGCGAACGACACAGGGTCAAGGTCGATATTTTGCTGTTTCAAATTTTTACCGATTTGCACGCCAATGGCATAACTGTATTTGCCTTTGCTGGTGCTCAAATCCGGTTTATCACAACCAACCAACGTAAAAGCCAAAGCACCAACCGTCAGAGATGCAAATACTCGGCCTAGATTTTTCGACTTCATAGATCCTCCGCAGAAATTTCGAGTTGTTCGTCTTGTGTAAGATTAACATCCGCGCATTTGCCGTCAATCAAAAGATCGACAGCACGGATTTCTTCTTACTTTGAAGTTCAGCCAACTCTTTCGGGATTGAACGCTTCAGCGCTTCAACCACGGCCACAATAGGCCGGGCTTTTAGATCGTGAGCGCGACTCACAACGCTGATCTCACGGGTTGGCTCCGGGGAATTGAAGGGCCGTACTCGCGTCTGATCGCGCGCGCTTAAATACTCATGGCAAGCAAACCAAGGCAAAAGCGTATAGCCACCCACAGTATCCACCATTTCTTTGAGAGTGTGCAAACTGCCACCGGCGAAATCGAGCGATTTGTCCGCCTTATCGCTACTGCGCTTTTTCCGATCTTCCCCGCGACATAATTTGAGCGCTTGATCGCGAAAGCAATGTCCGTCGGCGAGCACATGCACCTCGTCACGATTCAGTTCATGCGCATGGATCGATTTTCTTTTACCCACGGGATGATCGGCTGCGAAATACAAATAAATTGGCTCATAAAACACCGGCACTTCGTCGAGGCCGCTCTCGCCAAGCGGCGTCGCCGCTATACCTACGTCCAGGGCGCCGCTGAGTAGTCGCTCGACAATCACCTCGGTCTGTAGCTCTTCGATGTGTAGCTTCAGCCGCGGATGCGAGTAGCGCAACTCACGCACCAAGCGCGGAAGCAAAAACGGCGCGAGCGTGGGGATAATGGCTAAATTCACGTCACCCGTGAGCATCGCGGCCTCCCCTTTGTCGACGAGACGTTTCATGGCCTCGGCTTCAGCCAGAACGCGCCTGGCTTGAGCGACGACGGCAAGCCCCGCGGGAGTGACCTCGACCGGCTTGCGCGCGCGATCGAAAATGACCACATTGAGAAGATCTTCTAATTTCTTGATCTGTTGACTCAAAGTGGGCTGAGTCACATGGCAGCGATCCGCAGCACGAAAGAAGCTGCGGGTCTCAGCAACGGCGACAATATATTCAAGCTGTGTGAGTGTCATAAACGCATTATAGATATTAACTATACTTTAATCAACATTATCCATTTTATTTATTGTTGGCGGAGACTTATATTCAATTCATAAACAAAAGGAGAAAATTTATGGCAAGAATCATATCCATCGGCGAAAAATTCCCCGACTTCAAACTCAACTCGGTTGTGAGTCTCGAAAAAGGCAAGGAGTTCAAAGATATTTCAAACGCCGACATGAAGGGCAAATGGACGGTCGTTTTCTTTTGGCCCTTGGACTTCACATTTGTCTGCCCGACAGAAATCGCCGAATTCAATCGCGCGGTTAATGAGTTCCGTGATCGCGAGGCTCAGGTTTTTGGCGCCAGCACGGACAGCCAATTTGTCCATCTCGCCTGGCGAAAACAACATGAAGATCTCAAAGACTTGAAGTTCCCAATGCTCGCCGATAACAAAAAGGAATTGAGCGAAGCACTGGGGGTTTTGCACCCAACTGAAAAAGTACCGCTTCGCGCGACGTTCATTGTCGACCCCGACGGTATTATTCGCTGGGTGAGCGTGAACGATCTCAACGTCGGCCGCAACGTAAAAGAAGTTTTGCGCACGATCGACGCTCTACAGACCGATGAACTCTGCCCATGCAACTGGCAAAAAGGCGAAAACACGCTTCAACCGTAAAGAGTGCGCCGTAATTGCGCACATCAAAAAGGAGTCGTCATGAACACGCAACTCATCGAGAACTTATTTGCTGATCGGGAATCGCCAATCGCCCGCGATTTGAAAATGAATCTCAAGCGCCTGGCGGACGACACCGCCTTGTCACCTATCGATTACGGATTCATTCTCTTAAGCCTCGCCGTTTTGCGCGGAAACGATCCTGTAAAAGAAACCGCACTCGCTATTGTTCGCGAAAATGACGACGGGTCGGTGACGGATGATGTGCTCCGTGAGGTGATCGAATCTCCCGCGATTATGAGCCTGCTCAACGCATATTATAAATTTCGCCGCTTCTTGCGCAACGCCGACCCGACGGCCGACGAAACGTACGGAGCGGCCAAATTGCGCATGCAGTCTCTCGCTCAACCGAAGTTGGGGCATGAACGATTCGAAATGCTCGCGCTCGCCATCTCGATTGCGAACGGATGCGAACAATGCGTAGCTTCGCATGTTGAAGCACTAAAAAAACTTGGCGATTCAATTGAAAAAATCCACGATATCGCCCGACTGACCGCGAGCGCACTCGGGACGATGGCGTTAATAGGATAGCAGGAAAATCGTACAAAAAG
>DAIDJH010000213.1 GCA_027451425.1 Bdellovibrionales bacterium
TCGTCAAAACGGCTTACGCCTGGCATATAAAAAATTTTTTTGACGTCAAAAAATCATAAACGCATGCCACACCATTTCCGGGCATAATCCAGAGAATGACAACTCAAAGCGTGCGTATGTTGCCAATGCATAAGCCTGTTATTTTAAACGCGAGCGGCACCGTCAAACAAGCGGCGCACGCCATGAAAAGCCAGCGAATAGGTAGCGTTCTCATCAACAATCGCGATGGGCAGCTGCTTGGAATTCTCACCGACCGCGATCTCACATTTGCCTTCGCATTCAACAACGCAAAGCCGGATGACAAACTCGAAACACTCATGAGCTCGGGCAAACTGGTGGCGGTGACGGAAAACGCAAGCCTTCACGATGTCGTGAACCTCATGCGCGAAGAAGGCATTCGTCGCGTGCCCGTGCTCCGCAATGAATCGGAAACACGGCAACGATGCGTGGGCATTGTCACTCTCGACGATTTGATTAAAGCCCATCTTGTCGAAATTGATGAAGGCAAAGCGATTTTACAATCGCAACTCGACAAACAAACCGGTCGACGGCCGCGCGCAACCGCGCGCTCGGCATTTCGTCATCAAGATCGGCGGCAACATTCCTACCACCGCTTTATCAGCCAAATTGCCGAAGCAACAAGTCTGAGCCGGGGTGAAGCCCGCATTCTCACTCTTTATTTGATCACCGCCATTTTGCGAAAAGTAACTCCTGCCGAGGGCAAGAGCTTACTCGCTCAACTGCCATACGTGTTGCAAGCCGAGTTGATCTCTGAAATTTCTTTTGGCCCAAACAAAATCACCGCCGATGAAATTTTAGAGGAGATCAGTAGCCGTTTAGGTAAAACTCCTGAAGTGACAAAAAGTCTTTTGAGCCAATTCTGGCGAGCACTTGGCGAATTGACGACGGTAGGCGAAACCAAACATGTCGCCGCTCAGCTCCCAAAGGAAATAAATCAGATTTTCAGCGGCCTTTAAAAATTAAACTGGACCTAAAGCCAAATAACTAACCAAAATCGCGAGACTTGCACTCCAAGAATATTGGGGTGTGAGGGGTGTCACGATTTATTTATACATTGGCCACAACGAGTTTATTTTTATTGGTTTGCGGTCGAACTCAAAATTTTCAATCGAGTTCTTCGACCGGCCAACAACAGGTTCAACCGCCAACTTTGACGGCACCATCACCAGTGCCCCGCCCATCGACAGCGTCAAATTTAACCGTTTGCGCCCACCACGGCGTCACAAACGGCACCGATGTGTCGGACTACGACCCAAATACGCAGTGGGGGGCCGTTCGAAATGGCGGCTACCAATTTGCGTTTATAAAAGCAACCGAAGGTTCAACATTTAAAAATTCCTTGTTCAACTCCGATTGGGCCGCAGCTTTAAGCTCTGGCGTGATCCGTGGAGCCTACCATTTTTTTCACCCTGGTGATGACCCGAAAGCACAGGCGCAATTTTTTCTCGCCACCATTGGGCCGCTCCGACAAAACGATTTACCTCCGGTTCTTGATTGGGAAGTGACGGATGGGGTGAGTGTCTCCACGCAAATCCAAAATGCACAGATCTGGTTACAGCAGGTCGAGGCCGCCACCGGCAAGACACCAATGATCTATGTTGACCCGTCATTTTGGAACCAACTGGGCAATCCGCAAGAGTTTGTTCATTACCCGCTCTACATTGCCAACTATGGCGTAAACTGCCCTTCGATTCCGCCACCGTGGAGCACCTGGGCATTCTGGCAAACCGGAATTGGCTCGGTTCCAGGCCTCCAATCCGTGCAAGCTGATTTGGATGTATTCAATGGAATTCTTTCAGCGCCAATTTCGATCAGTTCTTTACAGAACAGGCAAACCTTGCTTTAACAAACTCCTTCGTTCAGGAGTTGCCCCTATGCGCAATTTTATTTTTCCCCTTCAATTTCTCGTTGCCAGTCTAGTTACAAATTTTGCCCATGCTTTGCCGACAGCGAGAAAAATCGACCTCATCGAAATATTTCACCCTAATATCAAAACAGGCAGTGCCGATTTGATCGTGCCATTGCCCCTGAACAATTTAAGCTACCAAAAAATTTTGAGCGAAAAATATGACTCCAATGCGGCATGGGTAAAAGAAGAAAGCATTCGATTTGATCAACACAAATATAAACTTCGTGTTTTGTACGCTCATTGGAATAATGCGGTCGCCCCGACATTAAAACTCCATGAGATCTTGCTGCTTTCGAATCGCAAAGGCGTTCCCGCAAAATTCGATTCGTATTTTTTAAAATCGACCGCGCACATTCAAACCGACGGAATCGTAAAAAAGACGGCAACGGAAGCAACGCACGGATTGATTGACCCGGATCAGAAGGCTCGTGCGATATATGATTGGATCGTAAAGAACACATTTCGCAATCCGAAAGTTCGCGGTTGTGGACGAGGCGACGCCAAAGCCACTTTGACGGTTGGCGACTTCAGCGGCAAATGCGCTGACATCAATACACTGTTTGTCGCCATGGCGCGAGCGTCTGGCATTCCAGCGCGCGACGCTTTTGGTTTACGAGTCGCTCCGTCACGTTTGTCGAAGTCGCTCGGTCAGGTTGGCGATGTTTCCCGAGCACAACACTGCCGCGCCGAGTACTATTCCGTAAAACACAAAGCCTGGTTCCCCGCTGATGCGGCGGATGTTCGCAAGGTTATTTTAGATGAGCATTTAAAGTTAGACGATTCGCACGTGCAAAATGTCATTCCGAATCTTTTCAACAGGTGGGAAGGTAATTGGGTTGAACTGAATTTCGCGCGAAACGTTCATTTGCCCAACGGCAAAATTGTGAGTTATCTGATGTATCCGCAACTCTACAGTGGCAACACCCTTGTGTCGGATGGAATCAACCCCTCGCAAGAAGGCTATACGTTCACATCGAAAGTTTTGAGCCATTGATCACTGTTTGAGCGGGCAAGTTTCACCTTTGTCTCAAATTAAGCCGTCGACGATAAATTAGACATGTAAAAAGGGCGCACAGAGAAATCTCATTGCGCTCGCAATAACGCGCATTTCAGCTCCCCCGATTTTTGCAACAGTTTGTCATTAGACCTGGGGGGCCGAAATGAACAAGAAGTTGCGGAGACTGTCTAATATTTTGCCATTAAAAATAAATGTTGTTGTATTGTTAGCGGCCGTGCTGCCCCTATTTATGGGTTGTGCTGCACAACACGATTATATTGGGAGCAATAGTTCGGCTTCATTGGCCAACTCGGTGTTGACAGCGGATCCTGTTCTTGAAGCACAAGCGGTTGCCATTCTCACAAACAGTTGCGCAGGTTGCCACGGCTCATCCAGCGGGAGCGGCGTTTCAAATATCACCAACAAAACAGCGCTATACATGCAGGGGCTAATTACGCCCGGTAAGGGAAGCCAAGGGTTGTTGATAGGTGCGATTTCACCTGGCGGCAATATGCCATTATCAGGTTCACCGTTATCATCGCAAGACGTACAAACTATTCAAAACTGGATAAACTCTATGAAAATCGTTTCGTCGTCGGCATCCGGCGCGCCGTCACCAGTACCAACATCATCGTCTGGATCATCGGGTACCACAAGTGGTACAACGATCAATGCTGACCCAACTTTGACCTCGCAAGCACAGAGTATTTTAACGACATC
>DAIDJH010000214.1 GCA_027451425.1 Bdellovibrionales bacterium
AGAAAATTCGCTTTCCTGAATCGACGGCGATCGGGATAAAGCCAGTTTCGCAAGAGGGCAGCGAGCGATTGGTGCGAGCGGCGATCGAATTTGCCATCCAACATAAGAAACCGTCAGTTACGCTCGTGCATAAAGGCAACATCATGAAGTTCACCGAGGGCGGTTTTCGTAATTGGGGATATCAATTGGCCGAAAGTGAATTTGGCGACAAAACTTATACGTGGGAGCGGTGGGAGAAAACCAAGGCCGCCAGTGGAGAAGAGGCGGCAAACAAAGAACTCGATCAAGCGCAAAGATCAGGCAAAATCGTGATCAAAGATTCGATTGCCGACATCGCGCTTCAGCAGGTGTTGACCCGTCCGCGTGACTTCAGCGTCATCGCCACTCTCAATTTAAATGGAGATTATTTATCTGACGCGCTTGCTGCTCAAGTCGGCGGTATTGGCATCGCGCCTGGCGGCAACATTAATTACAAGACAGGTCATGCGGTATTTGAAGCGACACACGGGACAGCTCCTAAATATGCGGGGCTTGATAAGGTGAATCCTGGGTCGGTGATTTTGTCTGGCGAGATGATGCTTCGCCACCTCGGTTGGCACGAAGCTGCCGATCTTATTATCAAAGGCATGATCAGTGCTATCGAATCGCGAACCGTTACCTACGACTTTGCCCGACTGATGAAGCTAGAAGGCGTAGGCGGAATCAAAGAAGTGAAGTGCTCAGAGTTTGGTCGCGCTGTCGCTGACCGAATGTAAGCGAATATCCTTTAGCGAGTCGTGCAATTAAACGCTTTTAATGCGTCAAAACTTGGCACGATTTCTGCGTAAAAAAGTAAAAGTGACAAAATTGGTCATCTTCTTGATTTCACTTTGAAATCTAAATTTTACATGGTAATTTATGCATCGCATCATTAAACCGGAGTATAAGATGAAGACGCGGATAAAGTATGTGTTTGTTCTTGCGGGAGTGACATTTCTATTCTGGTCCATTGCATTTAGTGCACTGGCGCAGACCTACAATAATAGTGGGGATTCTTCGCTTTACGATCAATATGGTAATGTACCGGCTCACGCTAAAGACGTTCATTCAACGACAAAGCGACGACTTCGTCCGCGCAAAAATCTCGCTCGGAGGCGAAAGGGTGTCCTACGCCGGCAGAAGAAATTCTTTCGTCGAAAGCTGAACCGTCGACTCATCCATCGTCGGCATATACGTGCGCTCAGCTTACGAAATGCATCTTTAAGAAAGTCGGAGCTTGCCCGGCGCGCGGAGCAGGGTCGGCGCCCATTTCCGCCGAGCATTTTTCATCCGCAAGCGCGCAATGTGAGAAAACCGGTGAAGAAGGCGAAGCTAGTTGCTCAAAATATCGCGGATATCGGCGAAATAAACAGCTTGGGCGACGAGAGCGATTCGATTACGCCGGATTCTGATTTGACTAGCCTTACCGAAAAAACTCCTACGACAGCAAAAAAATCGACTACGAAGTATAACGGACGAGTGGATTTTCTTATGGGTCACGACGACAACTTGGATCCGAACCGGTCAGGTGTGAGCGATGCGTACTATCAAGTCGACCCAAGCCTTGGTTTCGATTCAAATCACTGGAGCGGTAATGTGCGAGCGATGATGCTCGATTATGAGAACCAGCAGATTTCGGACACGAACCAAAAGCAGGAAGCGGAAGGCGTGTTTTCTTACAAAGACGATTTAACTCAGAACATCAAGTCGACAACGACGATTGATGGTTTGTATCACAACGAAAAGTGGCCGGACTACATCAACGGTCCAGATACTTTGGGTCTTGATCATGGCATGCCTCTTCGTTACACGCTGGCAAAATTGACTGAGACCTTGGATTACAATCTTGGCAGCGGCTTTACGGCGCAAACGGGCGCGTACGTCGAGCATCTAGAGTCGTCCGAGCTTTTCACCGACTGGGCGCCGAATTCTTTGGATCCGTTACGATTCCGACCGAGCTACAACCAGTATTCAGGATTTGGTCAAATTGCCTATCAGGCCGCGCCATGGGTACAATTCGCGCTGGTCCCGTCAGTCAGCGATCAAAGTTTCACGGAGCGACAAGCGTTGCAACCTGATGGCTCGCCAGGTGGTAATCAAGTTTCAGCGCCACTTTTTCAGTTGATTACGTCGGAGCTTGATTTCAACACTAATTTTACATTTGGCGATACGACGCTCACCCCCACTCTGCAGATAGGTCAAGCTAACGATCCGGTCTACGGCGGAGACACCAACAGTTACTACGGCGGTGGATTGAACGGCAAAATTATGCTGGACAAGGATTTAAACTTTTATATTTCACCATCAGTTGTTTATACCCAATGGAATTACTCAAACTTTCAATATATGCTAGCGCCCGGTACATATCGGCAGGATAGCGTTGTCACTTCAATGTTATCCGCTGACATCAACATCACGAAAGCTGTCGGTTGGCAGGCAAGTTACACCCGCGTCCGGTCACTCTCAAACGTTCAGTGGACGTTCCTTAATTATAATGAGGACGTTGTGGACACTGGGATATTCTTTGCGTTCTAGTTTTTGTTTAGTAGGCCGGAGCTATCGAGTTGCCATGCCCCGTTCGTATTTCAGTTTGTGAAGGGCGGCTTGTTGAAGATAGGGGAGCGGGTTGATCGGCAATTTATTGAGCAGTAATTCAAAATGCAAATGAACGCCTGTGGCAAATCCGGTGCGGCCCATATCACCAATCCGCTGACCCGCCCGCACATGTCTACCTGTGCGCACGCGTAACCGACTCATATGCGCGTAGAGGGTTGCCCATTTTTTATTGTACGCGATGAGGATCATTTTGCCATAGCCATGAAATCCTGATCCGGCATAAACGACGGTTCCCGATGTCGCGGCGTAGATTGGGTCGCCCCTGCGGCCGCCAAGGTCAACCCCTAAATGTTCGTGTCGCCTTGTAATGTAAAACCGCTGATTGATTTTCAGTCGTTTAACAGGCATCTGGATTGTAAATGGACGATGTCGAACTGGTGGTAATTTGGCGTGCAAAAGCAATTGTTGAACAGCAGCGTGAGGAGTGACGGCAGTTTTTATCGTTGGTTTACGCTTGTTGTGCGCACAACTGACGATCAAGCAACTTGCAAGCCAGCTGCTGACAAGTACAGCGAATGATCGCCTGTTGATTAACGATATATTGGGAACTTTGCGCATAACTCACGAACCTGTTTACGTACCTTTTCTTTGAGGCCGTCATTTGTGTGATTCTCGAGAACGTCGCAAATCCATCCGCCGATTTGTTTCATTTCAGTTTCTCGCATGCCGCGCGTTGTGAGTGCCGGAGTGCCGATGCGCAGGCCAGACGTAACAAATGGCGAGCGTTTTTCATTCGGGACAGTATTTTTATTTACTGTAATCGCTGCTTCGTCGAGCGCGTGCTCGGCGTCTTTACCGGTGAGTTCGCCACGCGCTGTGAGGTCGACGAGCATCAAATGATTGTCGGTGCCGCCCGTGACAAGGTCAAATCCGCGCTCAATCAATACGTTGGCCAAAGCCTTCGCATTTTTAACAATCTGCGCACTATACTGTTGAAACGATGGATGGAGGGCTTCGCCAAAAGCAACAGCCTTTGCCGCGATTACGTGTTCAAGCGGCCCGCCCTG
>DAIDJH010000215.1 GCA_027451425.1 Bdellovibrionales bacterium
CACCCGACGAACATAACAAGAAGATTTTCGCCAAGGACAAGAAGCAGCATGTTGAAAATGAAGAAATTGAGGTATGCAAAATACTTGGCCGGCCGCTCGTCATGCGCCATATAGCCAATGCTAAAAATATGAATGAGGGCGCCTACGCCAGTGACAACCAAAATCATTACGGCGCTAATCGGGTCAAGTACAAATCCCGCTTTAGCGTGAAACCCGCCAACGGTTATCCAATTATAGAAATCAACTGAAATCGCACGAGAGTCGACGGGCAGAGCCGCCAACCTCATAACAAGAATGCATGCAGTTACAAACGAAACAAGAACCGCGCCGCTTGCTAAGGCTCCGGCGGAGTTTGCATTGTGACTTCGAAATCTCGAGCCATTAAAAATGGCGCCGAGGAGTGGCGCACAAAGCAGAATCAAAAACAAAACAGCGTTCGACATCCGTCCCCTCGAACTAGCCTTTCAAATGCTCAAAATATTTAATGTTCACTTCTTTAAACCGCTTAAAAATGTTAACAGCAAGCGCCAGACCAACACCCGCTTCGGCCGCCGCTACGGTCATAACAAAAAAAGCCAAAATATTTCCGCTTGCGTCTTGTCGATAGTGTGCGAATGCGACCATGGCGAGATTCACGGCATTGAGCATGAGTTCGATTCCCATTAGCATCACAATTGCATTGCGGCGGAGCAATACTCCGATCATGCCGATCGCAAAAACAACGCCCGAAAGGGCAAGGTAGTGGTTGAGGGTCACGATAGTTACTGTTACCGCAGCTGTGTTAGTTATGGTGGGCATGTGTCCCCCCGCGCGATCGCGCCACTGCCACGACACCAACCGCGACCACCAAAAGCAAGACGCCCAGGGCCTCAAAGGCCAACACGTACTGAGTAAAGAGGCGCAGCGCTAGATTTTTTACCATTTCAATTTGCTCGGCAGGAGTTGGTTCACCCGCAGATACACTGAGCGCGATGACCCCTTGACGAATGGCGATAATGATCGCTCCGGTAAAAAATAGTCCACAAAGAATTTTTAAAAGAGAACTGAACTTGCTCCCCGAAAATGCGGCAATTTCTTTTCGTAAATCAAAAAGCATTAGGACCATAACAAAAAGAACCATAACGGCGCCAGCATAAACAATAAGCTGTACGCCAGCGATGAAATACGCCTGAAGAAGAAAATACATGAACCCAAGGCTAATCATGGTAACCGCAAGTGAAAGTGCGGCATATATTGGATTCGGCAAGATCACAACGGCCGCCGAAAAGGTGATAATCAAAAAGGCGAGAACAAGAAACAATATCGTCGTTAAATCCATGCAGCCAAACCCACCTAGTGCATCCCTTTAAATAACATCCAGCCTGCCGTCAGCAAAACATTCGCCAACGCCCAGGGGAGCATAGTCTTCCAGCCAAGGTCCATGAGCTGGTCATAGCGAAAGCGCGGAAGCGTCCACCTAACCCAAACAAAAACCCACAAGAAAAAAAACACCTTGATAAAAAATACGACGTGCAGTGCAAGCGCCGTCACGATTGCTGCGGGATTTGCCCCCAAATGAAGCCACGTTGCGAGATGACTATGCACTTGCGCAACTGTCAGACCGGGAATCAAATATCCGCCAAAATAAAATGTCACCATAAGGGCCGAGCCCACCATCATGTGCCCATATTCGCCAATGTAAAACATGAGCATTTTGAGCCCGCCGTATTCTGTGTGGTAGCCCGCAACAAGCTCTCCTTCGGCCTCGGGCAAATCAAACGGCAGACGATTCGTTTCGGCAAATGTCGAGGCAAAATACAAAAGCGCGCCAAGCGGCTGATAAAAAATTCCCCAGTTCATTGCAGGAATCGACATGTGAACGCCCAACAGGGACGTGAGCGGCTGACTCTGGAATTGAATCATCTGCGAAAAATCAAAAGTCCCAAAGACCATTATGGCGCCGACAAGCGAAAGCCCCAACGCCAACTCGTAGCTAATCGTTTGCGCGCTTGCCCGTAGGGCGCCCATGAGCGAGAATTTATTTGAAGAGCCCCAGCCGGCCATAAGTAGAGAGTAGGCGCCAAGCGATGAAACTCCGAGCACGTAAACAATACCGACGCCGAAGTGAAAGCTTTGAAATTCAAAATCGTAGGGTCCAAATTTGTGGCCGTTCCATAAAAAAGGATTGATGTGGATGGGCGCTGAAAGCGGGATTGAAGCAAACGCGAGCGCCGCCGGGATAAGCGCCATGACTGGCGCTGCATAAAAAATGAGTCCTTGGCCATGCTCCGGCAAAAACTCTTCTTTTTGCAAAAATTTAACGGCGTCAGCTAATAGTTGGGTGAGTCCCAGCGGGCCGACGCGGTTGGGGCCAAGCCGGGATTGAATAAACGCCGACCCGCGCCGCTCGATCCAGACAAGAACGGGCACAAGTTGTACCATAAGAAGAAAGATCACGAGCATTTTTGCTGTGTTTATGGTGATTTCAAAAGCGTCTTGACCCATATGAATACGTCATTCCCAATCGAGCGCGCGAGATTTGACTTCCCAAAATAAACCGAAAATAAAAACAAACAAAAACACTCCCATCACGCCGAAAATATAAAGCCCCGCACCGCGGGCAGCAAATTCGCGAAACGAGACCGCCCATGGGTACATAAAGATGATTTCAATATCAAAAAGAATGAAAAGGATCGCCGTAAGATAAAATTTGATTGGGGTTTTTGTGTTGCCCGTCGTTTGCTCCGGCAGTCCACACTCGTAGGATTCTGATTTCACTTTGCTTGGTTTTGCGCGCGAGCTGAGGAGTTTTGCAACAATAAGCAGTGCCGAGCCAAAAATGGCGACAAAAATTAAAAGGGCCAAAGCTGCAAACAGAGGCATCATGTTGAAATCTCGCTGTTGTTTGTCCTTTCAGTTATACAAACGCCGGACGACTTCTCCAACAGAATGATTTTGCGCGGCGGGCTAAATTTTGTTACTGTCGCCCCCTACGTGTCGGAGCTCAAAAATCAGACCGCGATCGAAATTGAGCCCTTCGGGCTTGAAACGATCGGCCGTCTTGCACACGCGCTACAGTTTCACCCCCCGCCAGTCCATCTTGCGGGAGTGCATTCGTGTGCCGCTTTCGCGCTTCTTTTGTCGCAAACACATGAGGGCCGTTTAGGTCAACGCCCCCTGGTTGTCGTAACGCCGGATCAAGAGACGGCTGAAAAACTCCAATCTTCTCTGGCTTTTTTTGATCCAACCCGCGCGGTTTATCTATTGCCGCCATTTGATGTTGACCCGTACAGTGGACTTTATCCAAACCAGAAAACAATTGCTGCCCGGCTTAAGTGGCTTCACCATGCCTGGGCGGCTAAACCTTGCGAAATCTTTATCTCTTCGGCCGAAGCGCTCATGCAAAAGACCTTACCGTACGCGCTTTTCACGCAAAAGAGCGCCACCTTCACAAAAAACTCTGAGCTCCCACAGAACCTGGCCACACGCCTGATCTCATTGGGGTACGCGCCGGCCCCAACCGTTGAAGATGTGGGCACCTTTTCAATCCGCGGCGGGGTTGTGGACATCTTCTCTCCCGCACATGAAAACCCCATGCGATTTGAACTTTTTGGCGATCTTGTGGAGTCGCTTCGCTTTTTTGACCCTAC
>DAIDJH010000216.1 GCA_027451425.1 Bdellovibrionales bacterium
TGCCGCTGACATGCAACTTTCGGCCAAAAAACTCGAAATTCGGCAAAAGGTAATTTCGGCATACTATCATCTTTTTGCCATTAGTCGAATTAACGAACTCTTAAAGGCACAGAGCGCAACCTTAGACGAAATCGCGCGAAGTGCGGAATCCCGACATTCGACGGGGCTTGTTCCGCAGCAAGATGAAATGAAGGCTCACATGGAGCAGACAAAACTCGATGGAGACCTAATTACAATTCAAGACGAGCAAACGACGGCTCAGGCTTCGCTCAACGCGCTGATGAATCGGCCCGCTGTTGAACCGGTGCCGTTGCCGAAAACTGAGCTCGGTATTCCACGGATCAAAGTGCCAGTGTCTAATATTGCAAAATTGGCCCGACACAATTCGCGAGAAATACAAAAATCGCAGTATCTGGCAAAAGCCGCAAATGAGGAGAAAGCTTTGGCGGGGTGGCAATACGCGCCCGATTTTACGCTCAATTATGCGCAAGCTTACGGTCGAGATCTACCGAACGCTTACTCATTTGGTGTCGACGTTTCGATTCCGCTCTGGTTTTTCGAAAAACAGACGAGCGACTACAGCGCCGCCGCCGCGCATTCGATGGCGTCCGAAAAGCAGGCGGAATTGGATGAAGTCGCAACCGACGATGAGGTCACGTCGCTAATTTCAGAGGTGACATCCAGGCAAGAGCTTCTCGAGATTTATAAAACCTCTCTTATCCCGGAGGCGACGTCGACTTTGAATTCTTCGCGCGGCGCGTACCGTGCGGGCCGTACAACATTCCTCGAACTTTTAGATAGTGAGCGATCCCTTTATGCCGTGCGAGTCGCTTATTATCGTACACTTTTTGAATATATTGACGATTTGACCCGTTTAGAACAAACGACGGGGACGTCTCTCAGCTCACTTCCGATGGGGGATATGTGAAAAATGCGATTTTAGCATTCGCGTTTATGGCGGCTTGCGGGATTGCACACGGTGCCAGTACAACGACGGTACCCATCGGCCACGCAGAAATTCAATTGTCGCCGATGGACGAACAATTGATTGGGGTGAAAATCGGTACGGTTGAGAAAAAGCAACTTTTCAAAGATATTGAAGCGCCTGGACACTTGGCATTTGATCCTGAGCTCTACACGGCGCAGACAGACTACAGTGAAGCGCTTCAACAACTCGAGCGAGTGAAAAACTCACCACTTCCGGATGTGATTCATTCAGCTAGACACATGCTGCAATCGGCAAAACTTCGCCTAAAAATCTTAGGCCTGTCGGATCATCAAATTGCAAGCCTTCAAGCCGGCGGTGAGGGCGAGGCGAATTTGCTTTTAACGAAACCCGGCCAAAAGGTTTGGATATACGCCGATATTTTTCAAATGGATTTACCCTACGTGCACTCTGGGCAAACAGCCAACATCACGGCCGAATTTCTGGGAGGTAAGACTCTGAAAGGTAAAATCGTTTCGGTTGATAGAGTAATCAATTCGTCGACCCAGACGGCAAAGGCAAGGATTCTTGTTTCAGAAGGCTCATCTTATTTACGGCCCGAGTCCTACGTGAACGTCACAATTCACTCGCCGCTTGGTGAGCAAGTGACGGTGCCATTTGATGCCTTGCTCGACACCGGAAAACAGTCTTGGGTTTTTATAGCGTCGTCTTTAGGTAAAATTGCGCCGCGACTCGTGCGGGTGAAATTTTATGCGGGTGATGATGCTGCAATTGCAAGCGGGCTTAGGGGCGGCGAGAAAATTGTGACAAGTGCAAATTTTCTTATCGATTCGGAGTCTCGTCTAAAAGCGGTAAGCGAAGGGATTGGCGCCCCGGGCGACAGCGGCAAGAAAACGGCGCTACCAACATGCTCGAAGGGTCAGCACTGGGATCTTTCGATGTCCATGTGCATGCCTGATTAAAGCCAGACCACGTTAGATGAGTACCGTACGAGGAGAATCGAGTGATCGAAAAAATTATTGAATTTTCAGCGCGCAATCGATTCTTGGTATTTTTACTTGTCGCAATGACAGCATTGGCGGGTTGGCTCTCAATGAAGAATATTCCCGTTGATGCGATTCCTGACCTATCAGACACGCAGGTGATCATTTATTCAAAGTGGGATCGGCCGCCGGGAATAATTGAAGATCAAGTGACCTACCCGATTATTAGCGCGATGTTAGGCGCGCCGCGAGTCAAAGATATTCGCGGCATTTCGAATTTTGGCGCTTCTTATGTTTATGTTATTTTTCAAGACGGTACAGACCCGTACTGGGCTCGGTCGCGTGTGCTCGAATACTTATCAAAAATTACGCCTGATTTGCCCGAAGGTGTGCGAACCGAACTTGGCCCCGACGCGACAGGTGTCGGTTGGATCTACGAGTACGCGCTCGTCGACAAATCAGGAGCCCATTCGCTTGCCGACCTTCGTTCGTTTCAAGATTGGCACTTGCGCTACTTTTTGGAGTCAGTTCCAGGAGTGGCCGAAGTCGCATCTATTGGCGGATTTCAAAAACAATACCAAGTGAAGCTAAATCCAAATGCTCTTTTTGCGTATCACATTCCGATCCAAAAGGTTGTACAAGCGATTAAGGATAACAACAACGAAGTCGGCGCACGAGTTCTTGATGTGTCAGGCGCAGAATACATGATCCGAGGTCGAGGTTACATCAAAAGCCGGCGCGATCTTGAGAACACCGTTCTTGCTTATAAGAACGGCACGCCGATCTATATAAAAAACGTGGGAATCGTGACAATAGGCCCCGATATGCGACGAGGCGTGACAGATCTCGACGGTGAGGGCGATGCGGTCGGCGGCATAGTTATCATGCGGTACGGTGAAAATGCAAACAACGTGATCTCCGCCGTAAAAGAAAAAATTCGAGAAATTACGCCTTCGCTCCCAAAAGGAATGAAGATCGTCACAACCTATGATCGGTCGGATCTCATTCACCGCGCCATCGATACGCTTAAACAAGAATTAACTCTTGAAATGTTAATTGTGAGTCTTGTGATTATCGCATTTCTACTTCATCTCCCGAGCGCCATTCTCCCTATTGCGACTTTGCCGCTGGCCGTTCTCTTGAGTTTTATACCCATGTATTGGCTGGGAATTTCATCCAACATTATGAGTTTGGGGGGAATTGCCATTGCAATTGGAGCCATGGTTGACGCCGCAATTGTCGTTGTCGAAAACGCTCACAAACACGCAGAAATATGGGCGCAAGCTGGTAAAACTAAACGGATTCAAGATGTAATGATTGAGGCGGTCAAAGAAGTTGGGCCGGCAAGCTTCTATTCGCTTCTCGTAATCGCGGTTTCATTTTTGCCAATATTCGCTCTTCAGGCGCAAGAAGGTCGGCTTTTTAAGCCGCTGGCTTACACCAAGAATTTCTCGATGATCGCGGCCGCATTGTTGAGCATTACGCTCGTACCCGCAATCATGGTGAGCTTTAAAAATTTTCGTGCCATCCCTGAAGAAAAACATCCGATTAGCCACTTCTTTTTTAAATATTATGGTCCTGTCCTTCATTGGACTGTAGAGCACAGAAATAAAGTGATTATTGGGGCCATAGCGATTCTCGTAATAACCATTCCCG
>DAIDJH010000217.1 GCA_027451425.1 Bdellovibrionales bacterium
AGGCTCGTTTGATCTATCACACCGGGCGGATATCAAAGCGCGACTAATCTCGAGCGGAATTTCTGATACCACAAAAGAAGCTGACGTCGACGACTTGCTCATCGTCAAACGCGTCATTTCTACCGACGGTAAAAACCGCGTGTATATCAACGGCAGTCTCTCCACTCTTCAACAACTTCGCGAAATCGTGGCACCACTGATTGAATTGACGGGTCATGCGTCTCCTTTAATCGAAATGACCGGCCAGCACGACAATCGCAACCTTCAATCAAAGGCGTTTCATCTTGAAAGTTTAGATCACGCGCTGGGCACACTCTCGTTACGACGACAGTTCAGCGACCTCTACAAAGAACGTGCAAAGCTTTTTGCCGAACTTACAAGCGCGAAGGAGCAAGCGCGCACGCGGACCGAGCGGCTAGATTTTCTGACTTTTCAACGTGACGAAATTCGCGCAGTCGACCTGCAGGGCGACGAAGATTCGCTATTAGACAAACTGCAAACACAAAAGGATTCGTCTAAACTTCTTGAGTTCATAAGCGCGGCCGAAGCCGCTCTCTACAGTGATGATGAGTCGGCACTTGTTCGTTTGTATCGCGTCCTCCAGCAAGGTGGGGCATTTGCGAACTCTGAACTCGCAAAAAAGCTCGACCTGCTCACGCAGGCCAAAACGTGCATTGAAGACTTCGTCTATCAGTTGCGCGAGTACGGACAGAAACTGTCTCAGGATCCGGCCACCCTTGAAGAACTCGAAGCACGCGTAAGCCAGATCAAAAAACTTCAAAAAAAATATGGGGGATCAACTCAATCTGTCTTGGCCGCGCTCGCACGATTTGAATCTGAAATATCACAAATCACAAATATCGAAGAAGATATCGAGAACCTCGAAAAACTCGCAGCCGCGCAAACGCTTGAACTTAAAAAGCTAGCGACCGAACTCCATGCGCGCCGAAAAAAAGGCGCCGATGCGTTTTCGCGCGAGGTTAACCGCGAGCTGACTGATCTGAATATGAAAGGCTTAGTCTTTAGCGTACGAGTTGGGGAGCTCGATGATTTAGCCTCCACCGGCATAAGTGACGTTGAATTTCAAATCCGTAACGCCAAAGACGATGAACCTCGGCCGCTTGCCAAATTTGCCTCCGGCGGCGAATTGAGTCGCATATTGCTCGCACTTAAGTGTGTCGTTGGGCAAATGCACTCTGGCACCATCGATCGCCCACAAACTTATATATTTGATGAGGTCGACTCTGGCGTGAGCGGTATGACAGCCGAAAAAGTCGGGCGAAAACTTTCTGAGATCGCCGGCGGCCAACAAGTGATTTGTGTCACGCACCTGCCGCAAGTGGCTGCCTTTGCCGATGCTCACTTTGTCATTCAAAAGTCGGCAGGTGATAAAATCGGCGTTCGCATGACCGTTCAAGAACTATCAAATGAAGACCGCGTGAACGAAATCGCACGCATGCTTTCAGGTGAAAAAATCACGAAAAGCTCAATGGCAAACGCGCAAGATTTACTCCGAATGTCGGTGCGCGAATCAATCAATTCAAAACGTTCGGGGTTAACCCTTCATCAGTGATTAAAGCGGCCCGCGGGTGATCGTGCCAAGAACCAAGGTTCAGAACTCGAGCGCTATCGCTTTCGGGCACCCGATAGTCGCAATCCACATGAATATGGCCGCACAGAAAAAAATCGAATGGCCGCTCAACAAAGGCGCGTGCGGCATGAAGGCGAATGACTTCAATCGCCCGCTCCGCCGAAATTGTTTTGATTGCTGTCGTGTATTCCCGACTCGTTTTGCTCATTTTCTCGCCCAACCAAACCACAAATCGACTTGGCAACCTTGGCGCCACCCACTTGATCACCGGCGTTCGCAATAGCCAACGTAAAAATCGATATCCAAGGTCATGAGGATCCATTTGATCCCCGTGCTCAATTCGAATTTGAAAATGACCAAGATGAAAATATCCGGGACCGACGTGAATATGAAAGCCGAGTTCTTTTCCAAAAAATCGGTCAAGATAGAGATCGTGATTGCCTTCAAAATAATGAATCTCAACACCAAGCGCGTGGAGTCGTCGAAGTTCCAGAATGATTTCCGAAAATTTATTCACAAAGTAAAAGTGATCCGCAATCCATAGATCGAATATGTCGCCCAACAAAAACAGGTGAGTGATCTCTTCGGTTGAGCGCAGTGATCGAAAAAATTCAAGGAGCCGTTGCGCATTCGGCTCCTCGATCGATTTCAAATGAATGTCAGATAGAAAATATGCCTTTAGCGCCATGCCATAGACATAGCCTATGGCGCGCGGTCGTTGTCAAGTTGGCGTCGCAAAAAGGCGGGGATGTCCAAATTGTCGGCCTCAAACGGCGATTTTGGGTCCATCCGACGTTTTGCATCCGCATCGTCTTGAAATGCCATCGAAAGCTGTTCCACATCCGCAGGCTTGCCAGCACCGGAGTGTTGGGCCTCTCGGTAAGCCTTCGCTTTGGCGATCAACAGCTCGCGCGGCAACATTTTTGCCTCGGAGGTTGAAGAAACAGATTCGGTTGATTGCGGCAACTCCATTTGTGGCAAAGGCCGTTGTTGCATGTCAGAAGCCTCAGCCTTTGGCGGAGTTGCGGTTGGCGTCGGCAGCGGTGACAACAACTCTCCCGTCGAAACAGAAGCCTGGCGTTGCGGTTGAAAATTGAGAGCCTGATTGAGCGCCGCCTGGTTCATCAAATTTCGGTAAATTTCAGCCTGATTAAACCCGTCAAGTTGCGCCTGAGCCATAGCCTGCATACGTTGCAACTGCTCCGACATCGCATCGGCCGGCTGACTTTGAAAACCAGTCGCGATCACCGTCACATGAATATCGTCTTTCATATCAGGGTTGATTACGGCGCCAAAAATCACTTCGGCATCTTCATGCGCAGCCTCCGTAACCAAAGTTGAAGCTTCGTTGACCTCCCAAAGTGTAAGATCTGGGCCGCCCGTGACATTGATGATAATGCCCGTCGCTCCTTCAATCGAAATGTTCTCAAGAAGCGGTGACGAAATCGCCTGCGACGCCGCCTCAACTGCACGATTGTCCCCGCGCGCGATCCCCGTTCCCATAATCGCCATGCCTTTATTCGCCATAACCGTACGAATGTCGGCAAAATCCAAATTGATCAGACCGCGAATATTAATGAGGTCGGAAATACCTTTCACGGCCTGCAACAAAACTTCGTCGGCTCTTTTAAACGTCTCGAGGAGTGGCGTCTTCTCACTCGCCACCGTCAGTAGTTTTTGATTCGGTATCACAATCAGCGTATCGACATTTTCGCGAAGTTCGGAGATCCCAAGATCTGCATGTTTTTTTCTCTTTTTACCTTCGAAAATGAACGGACGCGTGACCACTCCGATCGTAAGAGCGCCGAGTTCTTTGGCAATTTTGGCCACGATTGGAGCACCACCCGTACCAGTCCCGCCACCCATGCCCGCGGTCAGGAAGACCATGTCCGAGTCCTTGAGAGCCTCGAAGATCTTCTCCTGGTCCTCCTCCGCCGACCGCTGGCCGATTGACGGGTCGCCGCCGGCGCCCAGGCCGCGCGTGACCTTGTCG
>DAIDJH010000218.1 GCA_027451425.1 Bdellovibrionales bacterium
CCCATATCGCATTGCTTTTGATTGTGTCAGTTATAATTGTTCCGGAATCAATGTTGTTCACTTGGATTGGATACGCGGCCATTGCTTTTTGGACAGCTCGCCAAACTTCGTCGTACGAGGCTTGAACGACCACAGTGCGTGGCCCAAATTGTAAATTTGGTGTGTCGTTACCGCCAAAGGACGCGCAGCCACCCAGGAGCAATATGCAACTGAGCAGCGGAAAACACTTGAAGAGTAAACAAAAAAATTTACTCCGTGAAGTCAAACGAATTTCGGCTGACATGGGTGACCGTATCTAAAAAGTACTTTGAACCTGCCGCTGTGCTGTTGCGACCGAGATAGTAGACTTCCCAGCGATAAGTTTTACCTTTTTGAAGTGGGTTGAGCACGTGCGGAATTTTCATATTTGAAATCCAGCCCATACTGTAGCTCTCAAACAGTCGATACCGTCGTGACAAATGGTATTTACCGGCATCGATCGGATCAATTCGCGACAGGACGACATACGTCGCCACGGGCGTAATTCTAGTTGTAGCATCTGGCGGAGTCAGTGTGATTGTGCCGTCACTGTTCGGTACAGGTGGTGCAACAAGCGGTAAAAATTGCGCAAGCCCGTCATGGCTATTTTGAAACGCCACGCTCTGGCCCGTTAACGTTGTGGAATCGTTCATCTCCCCTCGTTGTGAGATTGAGCCCATTGCGCCCGGACTAACAAAACGAATAAGTCGATCGATGATGAGGTCAAGACCAATCTCAGATCCGTTAGAAAGTTCACTTTTCATATTTTCTGAAGCCGTTTTTGATTTTGGCATCAATAGGCTAAGAATATTGTGGGCGCTTGATTGCGATGAAACCGCTAAGTTTTGAGATTGTTGCGACGAAACTTGTTTCAAGTCAGTCGCGTAATATACGCCGCTTTCTTCGGCCATCGGCAACGCAACCATCGCCATTCCGTCGGGAACCTCCGGTGCTTGAACCGAGATGTGATTATCAAACGTCATTTGGTCGACGGCGATGTTTTGCTGGTTGGTGCCGGACGATGAAACAGTGACGTCTCGTTCGCCGCCGTTTATAAATTGAAATTTATTGAGCACATCGTAAAAAGATTTGCCGCCGCGTAATTCATCGACGACTTGGCTGAAGGGGAACTTGCCGTGGATGGCCACCATCTTATATTGGCCGGGGTCACGAACGAACATCGTATAATTGGGTTTGTTAAATTCGATCGGGAAAAAATAGTTTTGCGTTTGATCAGGGATAGTCAAATTGCTTGGTACTGAAACACTTGTGATCATCACGGGAATTTTGTCGAACTGTGGGCTAATCACTGCATCAACATCAAATTGCGCGAGCTGTCGGCGACTGAGCGCGGGGTACACGAGCGCGAAGTCCATTTTACCGCCGCGTCCGGGGTGTTGAAAACCCGTGGTAGCTCCTTTGATCGCAAGATTGCTTGTGCTATCAACGGCATTGACTTGGTAAACCGCGGATTGTGGGGCGACATTTAAAAATGTCGTCGTGATGTAACCATTCGCTTCGATTGTCATCATTTGTGGAGTCGTCCATTGGGCAGGAACACTAAACGCTCCTTGCGCATCGGTGCGTTCTCGATTGTCGGCAAATGGTTTCGGTGCCGTATCACCAATCAAAATGTCAGCATTGGCAATTGGTTGACCGATTGAATTCTCAATCGTGATTGTCGCGGCCGGTGCGACTGAACTGACAATTGCGGTCAACGCAATAGTACCGATCAGACTCATTGTAAGCGTGCGTGTTTTTTCCATGACTCCCCCTATCAGTTAATTCAACTGACGTCGCTCGACTTGAGTCAAGTAACAAATCGACTTATCGTTTTATCGTTGGCGCAAGTGGTTATTTAGCCGCTGTTCGGAAGTTCGTTCGGGTGAATCTGTTTGCAAATACAAAATAACTCTTGTCCGATCGCTGGGTTGGGCGCGTATTTGGGGAAAAGTATATAACCTGAAATCGGCGAATGAATGGGGCCGCCATCCGATTGACCGAGCAGCTGATCCTTTACCACCTCTTGAAGATTGCGCCACCCTTCGTTTAATCGAGTCCCTGGGTGTTGAACGCGATAACCAACTTCAATTTTGAGGAGCCGCTCTGGATTCGTCATCGGCGCACTCGTCTTCTCGGCATTTTGCACGGCCGCGATCATTTTTTTTGCGATTGTGAGGCCGAGATCAAATTTGTCAGTGAAAAAGCCCTTTTCGCCAAGTTCAATCGTCAAGCAAACCTTGCCCTGATTTTTCAAATATTCATTCGTTGTCTGACCCCTTTGCCCATGAAGCGCGTCGTTGAGCGTGACGACTACCGGTAAGCCGGGGTTCACCGCATTTAAAAATTCGAATTGTCTTTGCGAAAAATAATAGAAAAAGAAAAATGGCGAATGAGAAGGCTGAATGGTTTGATGGAGGTCCAAAACATAGTCACAGTGATCAAAAAAATGCGTCTCAAGCTCACGCGCGCGGATGGTCTCGGCGCTTTCGTTTGAATTCAGCGCGAATGATCGGTTTAAATCACGGTCAATAAACCGTTTACCCGCTTGCGCGGCTGGGACGTTGCCCGCTGCAAATAGAATTTCTGTCGAAAGCATTAGTTTGCCCGCGAGAATCTCGCCAATCAATCGGTTGACGATCGGCAAGCCAAGCACTTCATTACCGTGAGTAATAGCGATGATACCAAGCGTTTTTGCCCCTTGTTGAATTTCGTGTGGCCGGATGCTCATGATATAGGGCGCCACTTTTCTGACGGAACAGTGGGGGCTCCCCGCGAGATTCGTATATCCGTCAAATATTTGTATTTCTTGTTCGATTGTTGTGCTGAGAAGGGGAGTAGCCTCAAGCATAGAAGTTCAAAGCTAACAATTGTGGATAGACGCAGTCAATTTGTCGTCGAGCGGCCGCAGCACGAGCCCTTGTCATGAGCGCGACAAAGGCGCATGATGGATTCAGCTTGATCGACTGAAGGGAGTCACAATGGCCTTTAACTTTGGCGAATTAAAATCAGGTAACCCCACGCTACGTAAAGCTTTTGACCGATCGCGCGCGGCCAATGGCTCCGAGGCGATGACGGTATCGGGAGCGGTCAACAAGACTGGAATTTTATTTTTACTAGTGTTAGTTGGCGGTTACCTGGGTTGGGGTATGTTGGGCACGAGCGCCGCGCCGTTGATGTTTGTCAGCTTGATTGTGGGATTTGTCTTGGCGTTGGTGATAAGTTTTAAGCAGACACTCGCGCCGGCGCTGTCGCCCGTGTATGCGGTGGCCGAAGGGGTCGTTCTTGGCAGCGTGAGTTCGATGGCTGAAAAAATGTATCCTGGCATTGCCATGAACGCATTGGTTCTCACTCTCAGCACTTTGGGGCTGATGCTGACACTTTATCATTTTAAAATCATTCGCTACACGCCGCTCTTTCAAAAAGTGCTTTTCTTTGCGACCGGCGCCATCATGATCACGTACCTCGTGGACATGGTGATGGGATTTTTCGGTCACTCCGTCCCGTATTTGAATAGTGCTTCGCCGATGGGCATTGCGATTTCGGTGGGTATTGT
>DAIDJH010000219.1 GCA_027451425.1 Bdellovibrionales bacterium
GGTTTACCTGTGTGGCCGACAAATGGATGCGCACATTCGTAAATACCGAGCTCAAATTTCTGCTGTTAACCTATGCTTTCGAAACTCTTGGTGTTCACCGCGTCGAATTTTGCGTCGACCCAAAAAATGAAAAATCAAATCGTGCGATGAAACGAATTGGCGCGACTTTTGAGGGGATGCTCCGCAAATGGCGGCCGCGCTCAGAACGCGAGCGCGGCGATCGGAATATTTATTCAATTTTAGATGATGAATGGCCGGCAGCGAAAAAGCACATTCAAGGTCTTGTCGAAAAATAGATCGCCGGCGGCGGGTTTGTAATTTGCGCGACAAGTTTGTTGAGCGCTGAATTGTCCGCGCACTCATTTACGACTTGCTGGGGGATGCCCGCATTGCCGCTTGGCGAAGCCGGCGGGTTTTTCCAATTTGTTCCGCCGTCGGGATTGTCGTTGGGCAGGACGTCTTCAGAAATGATTTGAACGCTCGGCGTGGGCGCGCCGGCGAAATCTAAAATCCACGCTTCATCAAAAACTTTGCCCGGCCATTTTCTCATGTAGGAGCTCAAAGTGGCGCCAAAGGCTTCGGCCAGACCAGGAATCGCCTTGTGCTCCCAAGCGATAAGCACCGTTTTGCCATCGTAATTTGGGTTGTTCATAATTTGTTGAACGATGAGTGAGTACTGTAGGCGCGTCGCTGGGTCGAGAACCTGTAAGTGCAAGGCTTGCGCGGTTGGCGCAATTGTTTGGATTGCGCGCACAGCTGAATAGGCGTGATCGGGTGCCACGGCATATGTTGCGACCGGCGCGCCAAACTGTTCAACGATTGGATTATTTAGAAAAAAATTTGGTAACAGATAAGCGCGCTCGCAGCCTTGCCGATTGACCTCACCACCCGTTGCCAGTTTTTCCGCATGTCGGATCAGCACAACCTGCGCCGGCGTGCCCCACGCATAACAAGAAATTAAAATTGAAATGCTAAATAGTGACAATAGAATCTTCATCATCGCGGCCCCCCTTAACTGGGGTAGATAGTCCGTGCGACATCAATTGTCAATTTGCCCGTCTCTGCCAGAGCGGTTTAATTGTAGGGGCCAAACTACTGATTTCGTTTGGAGCGGGTGATGGGACTTAAACCCACGACCTTCGCCTTGGCAAGGCGACGCTCTAATCAACTGAGCTACACCCGCGACGAGAAAATGTCGCAAAAACGTGAACTGTTAAAGTAGGCGGACCAGGTGGATATGTCAAGGTTAGGCTCTGCCCGGCGAAATCAGAGTCAGTGGTGCGGGCTTGCGCTGTTGGTCTGCTGCGCGATCCAACGTTCGAGCGTGACATGGTTGTCGATTAGAACGGGAACCCACGCAATATCTTCGCGAGCCAATAAAAAATCTCCGGCAAGCCGGTGTTGGGGATCGATTCGATGCAAAAGCGCACCAGCTTTAAGATCGAAAATGCATATTTTTGAGCTATGGCAGTTTGCCCAGACTGTCCAACCGCGAATATGAGATTGGTAGTTGAGCGCCTTTAGACTTTCGTGGGTCAACATGATCTCGGCGACGCGCTGGTGGGGATCTCCAGAAATGAGCGAGTACTTCCAAAGCCGTTTTTTCTGTTTCAGATCGAATGCGATCAAACTGTTGTTTTGGTCAACAGCAGTTCCTATCGACAGAGATTCCGTGAGTGTGAGTGGTGACACGACTTTCGAGCCGAGTTCAATTTGTCCGGCGTGTCTACCTGTACTACGGTCATACGATAAAATGTAACCGTCTTCGTTGCAGATATAGATGCGCTCGCCGAGCAAAGCCGGTGGGCACGTGAAATCAGATGACCCTTCTGTCGACCATTTGACTTTACGCGATTGCAGATTGATCGCTTCTAAATGAGCATCTTGAACGGAAAAAATCAGCAAATCTTCAGATACGAGAGGCGTCGCCGCAAGCTCGGAATCAAATGGGCCGATAGTCCCAACAACCGAGCGGCGTTCAGGCGCGAAAATTTCAATTTGCCAACTTTGGCCTTTTCCGCGACGGAATAAGAGCAGTTTATTCTGATAGACAAGAGGCATTCGCAAAAAATTCTCGGATGCCTGCCAATACCAAAGAAGTTTACCCGTTGAAAATTGAAAGGCATAAAGGCCGCCGTCTTCGGTGGCCGCCACGACTTCGGAGCCAAGCACGGCTAATCGACCTGCCGCGAATTGGGTCGATGCGGGGGCTTGAAACTTCCACGCGATTTGACCGGTGTCTGAGGCAAGGGCAACAATGGTGGAATTGTCGTGGGCAAGAAGAAGCGGACCTTGAAGGAACTCTGAAAATTGACTTGAAGAAAGCTCGGCATCGGCTTTTGCATCGGGCGACGAGTTCAATGACGAATCGAGTTTTAGTCGAATTGTCATGTGATGCGGCGATTGCGTTGCCAGCGGTGGAGTTTTTAAATTTTCAGCTTGACCCTTATAAGTTTGGAATTCCATTTCGTTTTGTTGCGCATGCTCATTCAATAGCGAGAGCAACGTGCTTTGACTCATGATCTCCGGGTTCTTTTTAAAGACCAAAAAGCCGGTTGCCATCATAATCAAGACCATGAGGGGTAAGATGAGCCGTTGAAAAAGTGAGGGGGGAGGATTCACGGATTGCCTCCCGTGCAAACATTGTCACTTTGCCATATGAGGTGAAATCGCGCTTCGGTTAGCGATCGGGTGAGCAAAAACGTAGACAAAGACTGAAAGCCGGGTTGATGAACCAGATCGGCGCAAAGAGCGCGAACACTTGCCTCGGCCATTTTTTGTTGGCAGTGAAGGGGGGCGGGCGGCTGATTTTCTTTTGGCAAATCGATTTGATTTATTCGATTTTGAAAGACCGCAAAATTCATCTGCCGGCAGTCGACAGAGGCGGCGGGCCCCTTAACCTTAATGATTTGAGAGACGGGCAGCCTTTTTAGAATTTTTGTTTGGGCAAGTATAAATATCGCGAACAATATTGACCACCATAATTTGGACGGCTCTGGATGAGCGTAAGACTGGTACATAGATTCGCGTTCGAGGCGTTTTCGTTCAAAATAATCGAGCACAAATACGATGATAAAAAAGGCGAGAACGACGGATTGAAAATCGTGAAGGTACCAATAGTGGGCAAGCAGAAAAGCGATCAGGGCGGCTACGCCGATCGCGAATTGTTGCGGCAGGCTCGACAACAGTAACGGCGGCAACGCCCATTTAAACAAAATATCCAGTGCGGCGACCCACTCAAGCCCCTTAAGTGTGAGGTGAAGCTGCGGGAGCAGGCTCTTGCCGCTTAGCCAATCCGGATTTAGTTCGCGTAGACCTGAAAGAAAAAAATAAAACAGGGTAGAATAGCGGATCAACGTGAGTTTTCTTGGGATAAATAAAAAACCAATATTCACGACGATAAAAAGTGCGTGAATGTCGGATGCGAGGCTGGCGTTGCCAATGTAAAAATAAAGCATGAGAAGAAAAGTAAAAAGCAGAAGGCTCCAGGCCAATCCGGTAAGCCGGCGCGAAGCAAATACGAGAATCGAAATAATGGCTAGAACTGGATAGCTGTGAAAGAGCCAAAGCTGA
>DAIDJH010000220.1 GCA_027451425.1 Bdellovibrionales bacterium
CCCGCGACTACATTTTGACTTCGGGTGGCCGGCACCATTTGGGGGAACCGTTGCGCAATCGGCGGCTTTACAGTAAACCCAGACAATTGATAGGGCCATTCTTCAGGACCAATATGCGAACGGACGGCATTTTTCCAAATAAGGTAAAACGGACCGGCGGTTGCAACATCGCGTAGCGATTTCGGAGACTCCTTTTTGGCCGACATTTTTAGTGCCGGCCACCTTGTGTCAGGCGACTCAATCGCGACGTATGCGATTGCCTTCGTATTGTCCGAGTTTAACAAAAGGTCTATCGGTAAACTCGCCGAAAAGCCGTCAAGACAGGAAAATTCCAAAGTAGAACCGTTTCGCATCATTTCGTCGAGCCGCTTTTTGCCTACGACTTTTTCAAAAAGGACCGCCGCGCGGATCGCTTGAAAATTTCTGACGGCGGTCCCGTAAGTTGGATCGCTCGGCACCGCGACGCGCTCTAAATTCGGCGATTGCAAAAGCTCACGCCGACTCCAAATGACTTCGTGGTGACCATAGCGAATAAATAATTTTGGTTCATAAACAGGCTTGGCCCCGACGCTCGAAGAGCAAACGCATGTCGCTCCAGCAGAAAGAATCGCGAAAAACAATTTGCGAGTTCGCATATGCTCATTTTTCATCAAATGCCTTGGGTGTCAATAATGTCGACATCCCACGAGGCGGCCACTAGAGGGTCGGCAGATTTTATGCTATAATTTGCTCCTTATGGCTTCGCGAAGGATAAAGCTTTACTTTGTCGCGGTGATCGCCGCTCTTACCACCGCGATCACCGCCTATGCGGCATCATGCCCGACTGAACTTCTGCATGGTTACGCAGCATCGCTCGAAAATGTGTATAAGGAAAAGCAAGTCGTCGCCGATGATGATCTTAGAAAGATTTTAGGCGGCGATCTTACGCAAATCGAGTTTCGTGTTCGCAGCAAAAAGGCATCGAGCATTTATAACAAACTTGAACGCAAAGTAACCAACGGCAACATTGAAGCGTTAACCGAAAAGCAAGCTCACGACATGATCCGCGACGGCATCGGGCTTCGACTCGTATTAAAAGAACCGACCCAGCCATCCGACAAATCGATTAGGGAGTTAACCAGCTCAATCATCGAAAAGCTGATCCCTCGCATTGAAAACGGCTCCATTCAAGTCACTAAATATCATAATTATCATGGACCAAACGCCGAGCCTTATTTAGACACACGCCAGTTTTCAACTTTGCTTCAGGCAATTAGTAAGGCGCCAAAGCCAATTGATCTTAGTGTCAAAAGAGGCTCCGCCTACAAAGAATCTGGATACACCGGTTTTCATTTAAATATTATTCTACCTTCGGGCATATCCGCAGAGTTGCAAATTCGCGGTGAAATTATTGATCGTCTAGCGGAGGTTGAACACCTCTACTACGATAATCGCATGCAGAAGCAAATTTCGAATAATGACGACAGCGAACTTAACAAATTTCTCACAACGCTCGCAAATCTAACATCTTCGCAACGTGAAGAACTCAATAGTTATCTTGCAAACTGGTACGCGTATGCTCGCCAATTAGAGTTGGCAAACCAAAGTTTTTCATCCACCCATCATCCACCGCCCCGCTTGCCTGACGATATCAGCCCAACTTTATCAATTGAAAACGCCGCGGCCATTCAACACCTCAAACTTTAGACAACTTAGGGGTTATGGTCGCTCTACCCTGAGCCGATGCGCCCGGGCTTAATTCAATTTTACCAGGTCGCGCACCAAATTGAATACGAGACGAACTTCCTGCGATTGCGCACGGGTTTGCAGAAGCGGCTTCAGCACGGCGAAGTACCGCCTGGCAATCTCTTGCTCTCGTCGCGGGTCATAAGATTTTAGATCCATTTTCGCTTTGAATTTAATGATTGCGCGAGCGAGCCTGATTCGGCGTGCAATGATCAGCGCCAAGCGACGATCGAGGGCGTTCATGCGTTTGCGACGCCGCTGAAGTTCTCGGCGCAATTTCATTTCTTCGCGATTCGATTTCACTTTTCTTTTCATGTCATTTTAACATCGGCAGAACCAATTTCGGTGTCAAGAGCCAAAATCAAATCGTCTTTCGCGAATGGGCCACTTGTGTCTCTCTCTGACAATTCCACAAAGTATTCACCTGAACCCGGATGAGCCGCCTCAACGAGGTTACCCGTTGACTTATACAAACCCACAACTCGCGCCGTACAACTTTTTCTTTGCGGCCCAATGATCTCGATGTCTTGACCTGTCGATATTTTATTTTTCACATGAATACGCAGACGCCCTCGCTCATCGCGGCCATCTACAACGCCTATTAATTGGGTCGAACGTTGCGCAGTACTTGTTAAGTAGTTTTGGCCTTCGGGCCCAGGGTCAGAAAACATAAACGCGGTATGGTAACCTCGATTCGAAATTCGATTCAACTGTTCGAACCAATAATCATCGAAAGGTCGACCGGCGGATAAATCGTCGATGGCTCCGCGATACGAGCGCGCCACCATGGCGGCGTAAAATTCTGATTTAGTACGGCCTTCAACTTTAAACGAACAAACTCCGGCTTCACGCAACTTATTTAAATGCTGGATCATGCACAAATCGCGCGCATTTAATATGTAACTGCCATGCTCATCTTCTTCGAGCGGATAAAAGTTGCCCGGATCACGGCGATCTTGAATTCGAGCCCCCAGTTCTACTTTGAATTTTTCTCGGCACGAATTATCACAGACGCCCTGGTTTGCATCGCGATAACTCATATAGGATGACAATAAACAGCGCCCTGAATAGGCAATGCAGATCGAGCCGTGCACAAACGCCTCCAGCTCAAGATCTGGCACACGCTGTTTAATTTCCGCGATCTCATCGATTGCGAGTTCGCGACTCAAAATCAAGCGCGAAATGCCGAGCGACTCGCGCCAAAATCGGGCCGAACGCCAATTCGTACAATTGGCCTGAACCGAGAGATGCCTTTCAATTTGTGGTGCCTTTTCAACACAAATCGACATCAACCCCGGATCGCTGACGATAAACCCATCAGGCTCCAACGCTGCTAACTCTTGAACCGTCTTTTCAAATGGCTTCAATTTGCGATTACGGGCAAACACGTTTAGCGTGAGATAAATTTTTTTATTTTGGCCGTGCGCAAGATCGAGCGCCGCTTTTATTTCATCCGGACAAAATTCGTTATCGCGGGCACGAAGGCTGAAATAGGCGGGGCCCAAATAGGCCGCATCGGCCCCATAATGTAAAGCGAGCGCAAGTTTTTTCGGCGAGCCCGCCGGCATAAGCAGTTCGATTTTGGACAAAATATCCGATCTCCCAAGTCTCAGTCAGGCATAGATGCACCAAGATGAGTGCCCTTGACAAGCCACTTCTCTGACCCTGAACACTTTCGCGCCTTCGCGCCACTGTGCTTGCTATGGTATGGATTTTTTTTGTACATGGTACCCGGGACAGGACTTGAACCTGCACACCTTTCGGCACTAGATCCTAAGTCTCAACGAAAAGGGAGGTGAATTTTCAGAAAATTATTGTGAAGTCGATATGTTAGAAAGAATAAAT
>DAIDJH010000221.1 GCA_027451425.1 Bdellovibrionales bacterium
AGTGTGTGATCGAAAAAGAAAAGGTGCTGGCGGCGGGCGGCCTTTATATTGTAGGTACGGAGCGCCACGAAGCCCGACGTATCGATAATCAATTGCGTGGTCGTTCAGGGCGACAAGGTGACCCGGGTGAATCGCGGTTTTATCTTTCGCTCGAAGATGATTTAATGCGCAAGTTCAACGGCGAGCGCATTCAAAAAATCATGACGATGCTCAAGGTTCCAGAGGACGAGCCGATCACTGCGCGTATGGTGAGCAACGCGATCGAAGGGGCTCAGCGAAAGGTGGAGGGCCATAACTTCGACATTCGCAAACACCTCCTCGAATATGACGACGTGATGAACAAACAGCGCTCGGCCATTTATGGACTTCGGCGCGAAATTTTAAACGGCAAGCCGGAAGATCTCGAGCGAATTATTTTGGATTTTTTGGGCGATACAACGTCGCGCACGCTTGAGCAATTTGCGCCCGAAAAAGGCAAGCCTTCGGGCTGGGATCTTTCGGGACTTCGGACGGCTTTACAAAAACAATTTGGTATCGACCTTGAGTTCGATCATGCGACAGCCACAGTCGAAAGCCTTACCCGATCCGTTAAAGAAGTGGTGAAGGCAACTTACGACAAACAAAAAATAGATATCGGCGAATATTGGCCGCAAATGCAAAAAATGATTTTGCTGCAGACGCTCGATGCCCGCTGGAAGGATCACCTTAAAATTATTGATTACCTGCAGGATGCGGTTCGGCTGCGATTTACGGCACAACAAGATCCTCTTGTCCAATATAAGACAGAGGGGTTTGCTGCATTTGAGCGCATGAATGAGGTGATTTCATCAGAGGTCATTGAGAAGTTGTTGAAGGTTAGAATTGTCTCCCCTGAAGAGGCCGAAGAGGCCAATCGTCTTGAACAGGAGTGGCGCCGTCGTCAGGCGCAGCAGCGCCTTCGTTACCAAGGCAGTGAGGCATCCGAGGGGGCAAGTTTCTTGCATCAAGCCGGTGGCGCTCCAGCAGGCGCTGAACGCCAATCTGCGACGACGGGGCAGGTTGGTGCCACACCTAAATCGGTTGGGCGTGCGGACGCGGCGATGCCATCAGCGGAAGAGTTTGCCCGTGACGACATGATGAATGCTGGCCAGAAGATGAACCGGGCGCAGCGCCGAATGATGGAGAAAAAGAAGAATAAACGAATATGAGTTCGCGCTGCCCGTCCTGTCAGTTCGAAATCCACTCCGATGAATTCGGGCTTATTGTATGCCCGAATTGCGGCGCCCAGATTATGGCCGGTATGGACGACGCGGTTGCGACCCCCAGCGAGATGGCGCTTGAAAATCCTGCGGTGGCGGCCCCCACTCCTGAACCTGAACCCCTAGCGGTGCCAGAGCCCATAGAGAATGAACCGCCGCCACCGGATGAACCGGTGAATCTTTCTGACATTGCGGAGTACGGCAACTCCCCGATATCTCAAGCTCGCGATGGCACGCTGCGATTTCACATTTATCTTACAAATATTGACACGGCCGATGTGCGAAAAGCGGTTCGAGAAATTCTTGCTGACTCCCGATTTTTGTTCGACGTCGATCAAATCATTAACTCGATTCGTAATGGCGAGGTAAAAATTTCCGATGTGACGCCGGTAAAGGCGGCGATTTTGATTCAACGCTTGCGTCCACTCGCCGTGGGGATCAGCTGGGAGCAATATGCCATCCACTCCGCTTAGATTTTGCAAAAAAGGATTTTTCATTTTTTTTACGATCTTGTGTCTCTGCGTATCAGCACACGCTGAGGGCGGCGGGAGTGGGGCAAGTCAGGGTGCTGATCGGGAGTGGGCGCGGCGGATCACGAGTTTAAATAAACTAGAGGCACGTATCAAAGACGACGCTGATAATTTGCAGGCGGCAATTAAACAAAAAAATTCTCCCGGCCCCGGAGGGCTCAAGCCCATCGTTCACTCGTACCATGACCTTGTTAAATCCATGAAAGAGTACAATCGGCAAAAGGAAATTTTAAAATACAAATATCCAGAAGAGGGCGAGATGATTGAACGGCGGTATTTGCCGATGCGGGCAAGGCCGTTGAGCGAATATGAAAGCGATTCGGGTTTTAACGCCGAGCTCACGAAGTTAAAAAGAAAGATTGATAAGACCTATGCGCCGTTTGTCGATGGCCCCGTCAAGCCGACAGCCGAACAAATTGACAAGGCCCACGGGCTGGAAAAAAAAGACTCGCATAAAAACGCAGATGATACTTCCGGCAGGTTGAAGCTGAGTTATTGACTAATCGGTTGGAATTGTGAATCCGACCCCTTTGGCGCGGGCTTGTGCGGAGACCCGACATAAGTCACGCGGTTGTTTGCAAAAAAGACGTAAGTTTTGACGAGCTCATGGTTGGGGCCGCTGTCATTTTCGTAAACCCACCGATCTTGATTCAACCGTCGGTCCGAAATTTTGGGACTGCCGACAATCGAGAGAACTTCCGACTTCGTCATCCCAATTCGAACTTCGTTCAGCGCTTGACTTTGCGGAGTTGAAGCGCAGCCCAACAGTAGACCGATGCTGCAAAAAAACAACACCGTAACAAGAAGCGGGCGAGTGAATTTTCGTTGTCGCATGGTTTCGAGTTTAGTCGTGACTTGACAGGTCCGCAACTATATAGTGAGAAGACAAAAAGTCATAGTAAGAAGACAATAAGTCATTCAACCTTAAAAGAGAGTTCTATGTCGAGTACAGAGCCAGATGACTATGACAAAGGCGGCCTCATTGCCTTTGTATTGTCCGTTAGCTTTTGCCTACTGTTTTTTATTTACATTGGCTTCTTTCATCCTGGAGTTGACCTAAAAGAACTTCCGAAGGCGGGCGCAACGCCGACTCAAGCAGTTGCGTCGAACGTTCCCGCCGGTGACGTCGACATTTCGTCAATCACAGAACCGTGGGAGCCGAATTCGAAAATGGTGGAGCACGGTCACTACGTCTATGAAAACACCTGCGCTATGTGCCACGGACCAAAAGGCCTTGGCGATGGGGCGGCGGGGCAGGGATTGAATCCGAAGCCGCGAAATTTTGTAGAGGGGCACTGGAAAACAAAAGGTGATTCAATCGCTCTTTTTAAGGTTTTGCAAACTGGACTTCCGCCAAGTGCTATGCCGGCGTGGAAGCAATTACCCGTTAAAGATCGTTGGGCGCTTGTTCAGTTTATAAGGTCGATCACTCACAACAAAGTCCCTGACGATCCAAAAAAACTTGAGGAATTCGCCAAGACGGCGGACTAAAAGACAATGTCAAAAATGTTGATTAAAACCAGCATCCTTATTTTGTTTGGCGCGATTGCGTTGGCATATGAGCCGGGCCAAATGCCTCAGGAGGCGGCCAATGTCATCCCCAAGGAGCTTCAGGGTGTAGGTGTCACCGAGCATAGAGGCAAGAAAATCGACCTCAATTTACAATTTAAAAATTCGGCAGGGCAAACCGTTAAGCTAGGTCAGTATTTTAATCAGGGGCGCCCCGTAGTGATGGCGATGGTGTACTACAATTGCCCCAACTTGTGCGGCATGCAAATGGGCGGCCTCG
>DAIDJH010000222.1 GCA_027451425.1 Bdellovibrionales bacterium
ACTGGCAATTGGGATATTGCTCGCGGATTTCTTTGGCAAGCGCGCTGCCAAAACCACGACTGGCGCCTAAAATCACCACTTTTCTCATGCGTACTATATATTCGCCTGATCATTTCGAGTAAAGTAAGGAGCGTGCCGCGAATTAACTTCGTCAAAAACGTCACTCCAATTTCGGTTGAAAAGGGGGCAAACCTCATGCACGCGCTATTGTCGCACGGTTTGCCGGTTGCAAGTTCATGTCACGGCGAAGGGGTATGTTCGAAGTGCCGCGTGCGAATTCTCGCGGGAGCCGACAACTTAAGCCCCGAAACCGCCCTCGAGACAGAGCTCAAGGCCCGCAACCGCATAGGCCCTGAGTTTCGCATCAGTTGTCAGACGCGCGTGATGAATGACATCGTAATCGACACGACGTATTGGTGATGAGCTGAAGTTTAAGCCTCGGCACGATTATTGAACTAGCGGGACCTCCAGCAACCCTTAAGGAGGTCCAATGCCCTACAACAAACAGAAATTACTACTAACATGCGCGCTTGTCTTAACCTGCGGAATGATTTCCTGCAGTTCGGACAAAAATCTGTCCGGCCCGACCGGCCCTACGGGCATGCTTGTCCACGACCCTCTTTTTATTCATCGCGACGGCTCAAGCGCGGCTTTCACTGACTTTAAGAAAACAGACGTGGTGAACCTCAATGTCGACGACAAAATGAACATCAACCCGGTCGAAGATGGCGGGCTCGGCCTCACTACACTTCGAGTCAAGAGTAGATGTACGGTTGGCAATCAGCCGATCGGCACAGACTCGGTGACACTCCCCTACGTGCCGGAATATTCGATTGCGCAATTATTTAGCGCCAAAACATTATTCAACAATATCGTGCCTGAGGCGACCAATCTTATGTGCGCCATGAGATTCACCGTCAGCGCGGTCAACGGCTCGACGCATTCGTTTTCTTTGTCACGCGTGAACCTAACCACTGAAGATTCAACTCAATCGAAGGTTGATATTGTAAAAGATGGACATCCAATTTCTGGATTGATTTCGTTGGACTACAATCGGCTTAGCCGCTATCGAATTGAGATTGCGAACGTAGATTACCGAGATGCCGCGCTGTTGTGCGAGACCAAAAAGGCCGTTGTCGACAAATCCGAAATTGATCGCCCACTTACTGTTCTTCAGTTTGCGAATCGACCCGCCATTCGCGCCAGTTCAGATACACAAAAAAGTCAGGCACAGCAGTATTGCCGAATGATCGTTTATCAAAACGACAATACCATCATCGCAACATCGAATCTTATTCTTATGACATTCATCGATCCCAATTTACAGCTCGCACGCGCTCTGTCGCCAATGCCAAATGTAACGGTGGCAGCACTGCCAAGCTGCCCCAATTTCGATACTGTTTTTAGTTACTCGCGCCGCGATTTTTCGATTAAAAATACTGGCATTACAAAACCTCTTTACGTCGCTGTGCCGCTGAACATAGAAAACAAGATTAAGTATGAAGGATACAATTATAAGTTTAACAACTACTACTGGAGCGACGGCTTAGCACCCACCCGCGTGACGACCACCGCGATTTCTCACGTCAATGGCTCATATTTAGTCTTCGAGATCGATCCTGGTTATACAGCGGATGTCGCTCTTCAGATTTGGCCAAACCATTTTGACTGCGATCAAGTGAGCTTCCCGGTAATGTATAGCTATTCGATTACCCCCGATGAAATTCAATATCTTGTCGTCAAAAACCCCGATTCACCAATTTTAAAAGACAATATTGAATTTCAAGGAGTGCTTGAAAAGCAAGGGCTGACAACAATTAGTAAACTCTCTTTTCATTGCCCGAATCACCTGACTCCGTCGGGCGGCATGCCCGCTTGCCGTCCAATGGATTCAAGGCCGCCGATTCCTTTTGACCAAGCGATTTTTGGTCCGCACATAGCGCATATTAACTGAGGCGCGAATCTGCCGATTTACGACCTTAAAAACCGCATGTAATAAATTGGCAGACCCTTTTTGATAAAAATGCTCTCGAAGTGGGTTACGAAATTTTCGCTGGCCCACTCCGACGAATGCAAATCCTCCGTGTAACGTTCGAGAAGATAGTTCGTCATATCAAATTCTTTTTTCGCCCAGCGGAAATAATCTTCGCTATCGGTTTTAAATTCAAAACGCGATCCGCGCCGCTGAAGATCGAACAAGACGCTGAGATACTCGCGCTTGAGAAGCCGGTGCTTGTGTTTGCGCGGCCTCTCCCACGGATCAGGATGATGGACAAATACATCATTCACTTCACCGGCAGTAAAGAGATCACCTACGTTCGCGGCATGATATCGAACGATGCGTGCGTTTTGGCAACCATTCGTGAGCACGCGGCGGATGGATTGAATGAGTGGCTTAAACTTCAACTCGACGCCGACAAGCAAACGGGTGGGATGCGCCGCCGCCCGATGAGCGAAAAAAAATCCATTGCCCGTACCGATTTCGAGATCAAGAGGAGTTGAATCGGGCGCGCCCGAAGTCGCTAAGTGCGCAGGCCCCATAAATGCCAGCTCACGCCAACGCCCCCGCATTTCCATCGCCCGGTTTTCAGAAAATGCCCAGCGGGAATATTCCCCATGAAGCGCGCGAATGTACGCGTTGGGCCTATCGATTTCGTGAGATTTTCGAATTCGCATCGACGAATTGTACATGTGGAACTTTTAAACCGGTTCAACTTTGGAGCGCAAGTGCTCAAGAACAACCGACAGCCGACGCACAAACTTTTCACGGCGAACCGGGCATTCTGGATAATCACAACCCGAACAGTACTTTCTTTGACACGGGTCCAAATGGAAGTTAGCTTCTCCATCATATTCGTACGCACCGAAAACTGCTGCTTCGAACTTATTGAGCCGCGCATGTGCTTGGTCAATACTCCAAAACTCAGGAACGACAACGTGAGCATCGATATGATGAAACCATCCAGCGCGGATAATACGTGCGTGATGAATTTGAATGATGCCATCGCCTGAGAATTTTTCAAAAACTTCAGCCAATCGCTCAAGGAGCTTTTGATCTTCGGCATCAAGTAACCCTGAGGCTGATTGTCGAACAAGCTTTGCCCCAGCATAAAGCATCATGAACCCGATGACGATCGCGATCACCCGATCAAGCCAAACGATACCCGTCCACTCGACAAGTGCGACGCTGATCATGGCGCCAACGGTTGTACTGAAATCCGCAAGCAGGTGCACTCCACTAGCTTGAAGCACGGGCGAAGAATAGGCCTTGCCCACAGCTTTCAGCAAAAGCCCCGCAATCAAAGTCAATGCCGCGCATGCGCCGATAATCCACAATCCTGAGATGAGGTTTTCAATTGCTGAATGATGAAATTGCGCCTGCACAGCATCAGTTATCGCCAGAATCCCCGCAAATGAAATGAGGCCGCCTTCAAAGGCTGCCGACACATATTCGATTTTACCGTGGCCATAAGGGTGATCTTCATCAACAGGTTGCGATGCAAATCCGA
>DAIDJH010000223.1 GCA_027451425.1 Bdellovibrionales bacterium
CAAACCGATCATCAACCCATCGCAAGATATCGTACTCGGAATTTATTGGATGACGAGAATTCGTGTTGGCGCCAAAGGTACCGGCCGCATATTCAGCGGTCTCGATGAGGTGATATACTCGTTTGAAAGCGGGCAGGTGGATTTACAGGCCGCTTGCAAAGTTCGCATTCACGGTAAACTCCAAGAGACAAGCGTGGGGCGTGCGATTCTCAGCGATATCGTACCGCGTGAAGTGCCGTTCGAGGCCATTAATCGCGTAATGACGAAGAAAACAATCGCGAATTTGATCGACTCGTCTTTCCGCTTGGCGGGAGCAAAATCGACTGTCATTTTGGCCGATAAACTCATGCGCCTTGGATTTAAATTTTCTACCCAAGCCGGTATTTCGATCTGCATAGATCACATGGTGATCCCGGCGAGCAAAGAAAAATTATTGAAAGACGCCGAAAAACAGGTGGTCGAGATTCAACGCCAATACGACGAGGGGCTTATCACCGATGGTGAACGGTACAACAAGGTTGTCGATATTTGGGCGCAAACGGCGGACAAAGTCGCCAAAGAAATGATGACCAATCTTGAAACAGAAAAATATAAAGTTGAGGGCAAAGAAGTTGAAAGCGCCAGCTTCAACCCGATTTTCATCATGGCCGATTCTGGTGCGCGTGGTAGTGCCGCGCAAATTCGTCAGTTGGCTGGCATGCGTGGTTTGATGGCGAAACCTTCCGGTGAAATTATTGAGACGCCGATTACTGCGAACTTTCGCGAAGGATTGACCGTTCTTCAGTACTTTATTTCGACTCACGGAGCGCGCAAAGGTTTGGCCGATACCGCGCTTAAAACCGCGAACTCCGGGTATCTCACTCGACGGTTGGTCGATGTCGCGCAAGACGTAATCGTGACTGAGGTCGATTGCGGTACGACGGATGGAATGACCATCACGCCACTCCTCGAAGGTGGTGAGGTGATTCAACCAATCGGCGAGCGGATCTTGGGGCGCGTGGTTTTAGAAGATATTACCGACCCCTATACCAATGAAGTGATTGTTGCAGCCAACCAAGAGGTCACCGAAGATGTCGTGAAAAAACTCGATGAGGCGGGTATCGAACACGTACCGATTCGTTCGGTGCTGACGTGCAAAGCTCGTCGGGGCGTTTGTGTAAAGTGCTATGGACGTGATCTTGCTCGTGGGAGTATTGTCAACCTTGGCGAAGCCGTTGGTATCATCGCCGCGCAATCGATCGGTGAACCTGGTACGCAGCTCACCATGAGGACGTTCCACTTGGGCGGCGCCGCTTCTCGTGCAGTTGAACAATCCGTTCATACGGCTCGTCATGATGGCTCTATTAAGTTTCACGACGTGCATGCCGTAGTGAACCGGTCCGGTAAGCTGACAACGTTGAGTCGAAACGGCGAGATTGCAATTGTCGACAATAGCGGTCGCGAGCGCGAACGATTCAAACTTGTTTACGGTTCGGTACTCAACATGAAAGACGGAGGCTCCGTCAAAAAGGGTGATGTGCTGGCGGAGTGGGATCCTTACTCCAACCCGATTATTGCCGACATGACGGGTGTGGTTCGCTTCGACAATATCGAAGAAGGCGTCACGATGTCCGAACAGGTCGATGCCGTAACGGGTTTTTCGACCAAAGTGATCACTGATTCTAAAGGCGCCGATGCAAAACCGACGGTTTCGCTCACGGATTCAAACGGCAAAATGATGAATTTGCCGAATCGTGAAATTCCAGCTCGTTATATTCTGCCGGTGGGCGCTCAACTTCTAGTATCGGAAGGTAAAGAGGTCTATGCCGGGGATGTAATCGCGAAGATCCACCGACAAACGACAAAAACTCGTGATATCACCGGTGGTTTACCGCGGGTTGCGGAATTGTTCGAAGCGCGTAAACCGAAAGAGTCGGCGGTTATTTCTGAAATCGACGGCTATGTGACGTTCGGCCAAGACGTGAAAGGTAAGCAGCGGGTTATCATCACTCCCGAAATCGGCGAACAGAAAGAATATCTGATCCCGAAGGGTAAACACGTTACAGTGCGCGAAGGGGAGTTCATCAAAGCGGGCGAACCGCTGATGGACGGCCCGATCAGCCCGCACGACATTCTGCGTGTTCTCGGTGACAAAGAATTAGCCGCGTACTTATTGAACGAAGTGCAAGAAGTCTACCGTTTGCAAGGGGTATCTATTAACGACAAGCACATCGAAATTATTGTTCGTCAGATGTTGAGAAAAGTGGCGATTTCTGATCCGGGCGACACGCTGTTTATCTCTGGAGAAAACGTCGATAAGTATATCTACGACGAAATGAACGATAAAGCGGTTAAAGAGGGCGGCAAACCTGCCATTGCCGAACCGCTCCTCTTGGGTATCACTAAAGTATCGTTGAGCACGGAAAGCTGGATTTCCGCAGCGTCCTTCCAAGAAACGACTAAAGTGTTGACTGAGGCGGCTATTCAATCCCGCTCGGACAATCTGCGTGGCTTGAAAGAAAATATTATTATGGGGCGATTGATCCCAGCGGGTACGGGTATCCCGGCCTATAAGCGTTGGAAGATCGTTGTGGATGAATCCGAAAGTGAAGTTTCAGCGTCTCTGCCTGGTTTAGGTGGAATGCGGACGGCAACTGCAGGTGCCCAAGCCCCCTAACAATTGGCTGTATTGACAAAAAAATGACGGGCTGAGATAACGTCTCGGCCCTACAAAAAGAGGATGGAATGCCCACAATTAATCAGTTGATCCGCAGTCGCCGACGGCTGCAAAAATCGAAATCGAAATCGCCAGCACTTACAGAGTGTCCGCAAAGACGTGGAGTGTGCACGCGAGTTTTTACGACGACTCCCAAAAAACCGAATTCGGCTTTGAGAAAAGTGGCTCGGGTTCGATTGTCTAACGGATTTGAAGTGAACTCGTACATTCCTGGCATCGGTCACAATTTGCAAGAGCACTCGGTTGTTTTGATTCGTGGTGGACGGGTTAAAGATTTGCCCGGAGTTCGTTATCACATCGTTCGCGGAGTTCTAGATACTCAGGGCGTACAAAATCGCATGTGTAGTCGTTCTAAATACGGCGCGAAGCGGCCGAAAAAGGCGTGAGGTAAAAGATGGCGCGCAGAAAAAAAAGTAACAAGCGTGAAGTTGCGGCGGATCCGGTATTTAATGATGTTGCAGTCTCGAAGTTTATAAACAAAATCATGGTAGATGGTAAGCGCAGCGTTGCCGAAGGAATTTTCTACGATTCTTTGGATCAACTCAAAGGTAAAGTGGCGAGCGAAGAGCCCATCTCGATTTTCAAAAAGGCTATTGAGAATTGCAAGCCATCACTTGAAGTTCGCTCCCGTCGAGTGGGTGGCGCGACCTATCAAGTTCCATGCGATGTGCGCCCCTCGCGGCGTTTATCTTTGGCTATGAAATGGCTTGTGATCTATGCGCGTGATCGCGGTGAGAAGACTATGGCGGCACGTC
>DAIDJH010000224.1:0-270 GCA_027451425.1 Bdellovibrionales bacterium
ACCGGTTTATTTTTCATGTCTACGGTTGCCCTTGCGATGTCGACGATTGCTCCGAAGTCAGTCGGCGCATTTGTGCCTAACGACCGCCGCACGTGTCGTTTTTATTCGCAAGAAGCGAGCGCGCTTCACTGCTCGGCAGACAATTATCTTGTTCAATTTGGCGAGCGGTACTGTCAAGAGTTTGAAGATGTTGAGCCGACCTTTACTCTTCAAGGGCAGCGCGTACTAAAGTGCATTCGCCCATGTTTGATTGATGCCTTAAGGCGCCCC
>DAIDJH010000224.1:280-3462 GCA_027451425.1 Bdellovibrionales bacterium
ACTTGCGCCAACGCACAGTCCATCGCGTTTACTTCGCACGTCGCGTGCTACGCGCAATGTGGATTTTGCGATATGCCACTGGCCGATAAATTGGCGATTGGCGCAGTTGTGTGGCGCGAATTTTTTGATCCTGAATTTCGCGTCGTGATGGATGAGGTTAGCCAACGATGTCTGGCAAATCTCCGAGCTGTCGGTAGGGGGAGCGAACTCGGCCAGGGCCCGGAAACATTCACAAGCGAAAATCTGCAAAAAGAAAATTAGCGAGCACTTTGCGCCGTCCGTATTGGACGCCATCAAAGATCCGCGATAAATTCCACCAAGAAATCGGTGAAGTTTTGTTCAACCATCCGCCCGGTTTCTTTTACTTCTTCGTGGGTGATTTTTTGGTTCGTTAAACCCGCGGCAAGATTGGTGATGCAGCTGATCCCACAAACGCGAAGACCCATGTGCTTGGCGGATATCGTTTCAGGCACCGTGGACATGCCAACCGCCTGGCCGCCGATATGTTGTAAAAAGCGCACCTCAGAGGGGGTTTCATATGTCGGTCCGCTTACGCCACAGTAAACTCCGACGGAGTGGCGCAGCCCCCGCCGCGAGAGAATTGCCTGCAAACGTTCGATCATCTCGCGATCATAGGCTTCAGACATATCGGGAAAACGTAAACCAAGCTCGGCGATGTTTGGCCCGATTAGTGGGTTTGTGCCCATGAGGTTAATATGATCGCGGATCAGCATGAAATCGCCAGGCCTCATTTTTGGATCAAGCCCGCCAGCCGCGTTGGTAAGAATTAGCTTTTCAACACCAAGCTGAGCCATAACGCGAGTGGGGTAAACAACGCGCTCCATCGAGTGGCCTTCGTAGAAGTGAATGCGGCCCTGTAGAATGACAGCGGGGGTGCCTTCGATTTTACCCAAAATCAAATTGCCGGGGTGCCCATCGATTGTGGATGGAGCAAAGTGGGGAATATCTTTGTAGGGAATTGTTGCTTCGACATCAACGGCACGGGCAAAACCGGAAAGTCCCGAGCCCAGGGTCAAGCCCACGCGCGGGCGCAATTTTGAAAAGCCCCGAATATAGTCGATGGACTCCTTTAATTGTTGCAAAAGAACCATGCCACTAGCCTAGCGGCTTCATGGCGAATCAGCAAGCACCTCGGCAACAAGAGGTATTTGTTTGGGGGGAGTCTCCCCAATTTCTAAGGCGCGTGCGAGTAGCTGTTCAACCGTTACAAACTCAGCTGCGGAGTTTGCAAAAAATCGGCAGAGAGGCGCTCCTGCCGATACCGCATCGCCGGTGCGAACGAACATCTCGATGCCAGCGGTCGGGTCAATGTGGTCAGCTGTTGTTTTTCTGCCGGCACCGAGTTCGATCAGGGCAAGACCTATGGCCTCCGTTTGCATCGCCGAAACAAAACCCGAGCGTGTAGCCGTAAGCTCTTTTGAAAATTTAGCTGTCGGCAGCCTAGAAATGTCGGATGGCCCCTGATGCTCAAGTAGATTTTCAAAGGCACGAAGGGCCGCTCCCGAAGCTAGAAGTTCGCGGATTTGATTGCGCGCATGAACGAGATCATTCACGCGCCCGGATAATAAAAGCGCATGCGCGGAGAGCTCCAGAGATAAGTCTCGAGTTGGAGCGTATAAGTCACGGCCACCCACTGCAAATGTTTTGCCTTGCAAAATTTCGTAGCATTCAAGGACTTCGGCGGCGTTGCCGGCAAAGCGTCCGAGGGGCTCATTCATATTCGTCAAAAGCGCGGCCACGCGAACGCCACTTTTTTCGCCGATTGCCTTGAGAGTGCGCGCGAGCTTTCGCGCATCCGCAATACTTCTCATAAACGCGCCGGAGCCAAATTTTACGTCGAGCACAAGACCGGTTAGGTCTTCGGCTAATTTTTTTGACATAATGCTAGCGCAAATGAGCGGTAAAGAATCTACGGTTGAGGTCACATCCCGTAGCGAATAGAGCTTTTTATCTGCCGGGCAAATATCAGCGGTTTGCCCCATAACTGCGAAATAGTGATGTGTAACGTGCGACTGGAACTCCTTGCGGCTGAGATTCACGCGGAATCCTGGGATCGACTCAAGTTTATCAAGTGTTCCGCCCGTGTGCCCAAGACCGCGACCTGAAATCATCGGAGTGTAAATCTTGGCTGCCGCAAGAAGCGGTCCGACAAGAAGTGAAGTCTTATCGCCGACGCCGCCGGTGCTGTGCTTATCCACGCGTGGGGCATTTAAAAATGAAAAGTCAAACCGTGAGCCTGAGTGCAGCATGGAGTTTGTCAGCGCTGTCGTTTCATCATCGGTCAGGCCATTGAACCAAACGGCCATCGCCCACGCGGCCATTTGGTAATCGGTAAATTCACCCCGCGTGAAGGCTGAGATCAACCAATTCAGCTCTTCGCGCGAGTGACATCCGCCCAACTTCTTTTTTTTAATCAGTTCCGCCGGGATGTACGACACAGTAACTCCTACGCATTTGCCGCCGCGCGCGTGACCTTTGCGGTCGCGTCCACTATCATCAAAGCATGAAAGAAGCGCAACATCTCATTGTTGAGGGCCGAGTACAAGGAGTGGGGTTTCGACATTTTGTAAAAGCACAAGCCGACGCATTGAATCTCTTTGGGTGGGTCAGAAACCTCTGCGATGGTCGGGTGGAGGCTTTGGCCCAAGGTGAAAACCAAAACCTAGCAAAACTTGTCGAACATTTAAGCCAAGGGCCCGTGCGCGCTAAGGTTAAACGGGTAGAGGCTCGAAAAATCGACTTGCAAGCCGGCATTAAAGAATTTGAAATTGTAGAAGACGGTGAGGGCCCATGCGTAAATTTTTAATTTTAATCATAAGCGTGTTTGTCATATCTTGTGTCGTCCAAGTCAACGGCGTGGAATACGCATGGGCGCAAACGGATTCTGGCGCGCAAGCGGCGGAGGGAGCAGCAAAACCGCGGCTCACCGGTACGCGCAAGCAGGTCGCGATCATCATTTTTTCGGGCCTTGCGGGCGGGATTTTGGGGTTGAGTACGCTAAGTTTTTATGGCCGACCACAAGACCACCTCTCTAACATTGCGCTTGGTTTTGCTGTCGGAATCATTACGGGCACCATCTATACGACTTACAATGCGGCCACTCGCCCATACGAGACGTTCGATCAAGAAAATTCCGCTTATAACAATCAACTCACGCCGCC
>DAIDJH010000225.1 GCA_027451425.1 Bdellovibrionales bacterium
TCGGCTTCGTCCATGTAAGCCGTCGTTACAATGATCAGAATTTTCTGATCGACTAAGCGATAGAGAAGCTCCCAAAACTCGCGACGGCTAATCGGATCAACCCCATTGGTAGGTTCATCAAGAAGCACAATTCGCGGCGAACGAAGAAGCGCGCACATCAATCCTAGTTTTTTGTACATGCCCCCGGAGAGTTTACCCGCTGGTCGCTCAACAAATTCAGCCAAACGCGTAATGTGTAAAAGTTCACGCTTCCGCTCCTCATATAGCTGGTCATCGATACCGTAAAGTGCCCGAAAAAAATCAAGATGCTCTTTAATTGAAAGGTCGGGATATAAACTCTGACTTTGCGGCATATACGCAACAAGCGGGCGCACAATTTCGAAATCGACTGACTCATTATTTTTTCTATATTCGACTGCCCCGGCGTTAGGGTGAAGAAGCGAGAGCATCACACGAAGGAGTGTCGTTTTACCAGCACCTTCAGGGCCAATCACTCCGTGCATATATGAACCCGAAAAATTAAGGCTTATCCCCCTCAGCGCGTTTACGGTTGTACGTTTGCCCGCCGTAGCCGCACTGAATGTTTTTTTCACGTCATGAACGTGAATGGAGTAGAGTTCATCGCTCATTTTATCACGCCCGTTACGCCTTAATGATCTATTCCGGTGAGTTTCACTTCTATTGTCATCCCTGGCTTTAAAATTTCGTCATCGTTGGATCCCCTAAAGCTCACCTTGATACCGAAAATAAGTCTTGTGCGCTCCGCTTCGGTTTGCACGTTTTTGGGCGTGAACTCCGCCTCGTCATTGATTTTGATGATTGTTCCCGAAAATTCTCGATTGTTAAGTTCAGGTAAATAGCCCGTCACCTTCTCCCCCACTTTGAGCCGCGCCATCACGGGTTCGGGAACATAAATGTATGCCCAAATATCTTTGATGTTTGCAAGCGTAAGGAGTTTCGTGCCCGGGGTAACAAGTTCGCCGGGTTCGTGATAGCGACTTAGAACCGTGCCATCGATTGGTGATGAAAGCGCACACCAACTCATTTTTACATCGGCGTCGTCTTTTTTACTTTTTATCAAATCCATCGTTTCTTGCGATTCCGTCCCGGCCTTGAATAAGCGAAGCGTTCGATTGTAGTTCTCGTTCGCCAAATCCGAGGTGACTTTCACGTCATCACAAGAAAGCCGCGCGAGCACTTCACCCTTCTTGACGTGATCTCCCTCTTGAGCATTCACCTCCGCAATCGTTTCCGGAAGCTGTGCCGACAGATCAACATTTGTCGCCTCAAGTGTACCTGCGTACAAAAACGCTTGATTGAAAAATATAAATTTTATTGAGATCGCGGCAACAATTGCTAGTACGGCGGCAATTAGAATTTTTTTTCTTTGTGGCTTCATTAGAGCGTGTCCCTCCCCGATATCGATTCAATAAGATATATTTCATTTAAAATCTGGTCGTCTATTTTCGCGGCATTGACTTTGGCCATAAGTTCGCGATTGTTCGCGCCCTGCACATCAATCAAATTTATTTTCCCGGCCTTATATGAGCGATAATAGAGCTTGGCTGCAGATTCTGAACTTTGCACATCCTGGGTGGCGAGCTTTTGTTGCTCCTTAAGGTTATTGAGCTCGTGCATTGCTTTTTCAAAATCGGCCATAAGGTCGCGCTTCGCCTGTTCCCGCTCAAAGCGAGCCGAGTCAGCCTCGCTTCGAGTCGAGTCAACAAGATGTCGCGTTTGATTGCCGTCAAATAACGGCATTGTGAGCGTCGCCGTAAACGCGTTCTGTTCAATTGTTTGCAAAACTATTTCGTTGGGATATTGAACCATCGCGCTAGCTGACACATCAAGCTTGGGGAAAAGCCCCGCCCACTCGCTTTTTGCCCGCTCGTCCGATGACCGCGCAATATTTGAAAGGCTTTGAAGCGCAGGCTGCTCGTCATCGGGCGGATTGAGCGACCACTGGCTTACGGCCGCCAACGAGTCTGCAAGCGAATTAAGTTTTAAAACTAAGTTTGTTTCTGGCAGACCGGGCAGTCCCGGGCGATCGTCATTTATTGGGACGCGCACCTGCACCAAATTCAAAAAATCTTGGAAGTCACTTTCAACCTCCGACTGCGCCTGCTTGAACTGCAACTGGTAGTTAATGACTTCGCGCCTAGAATCAACGAGATCGAGGCGACTGGCCGCGCCCGCCCGAAAATTTGTCTCAATGTCACGGTTTTGCGCCTTCGCCAAGTTGAGCGAGCTGTTGAGTAAGTTCAGTTCTTCAAGCGCCAATTGTAGCCTCGAGTAGGCCGTGCGAACGCTGAATAGCGCCTGCACTCTTGCATTTAATTCTTCATCTTTATTAGACTCGGCCAGTAATTTTGCCGCCCGATAGGCGTCTCGCTCAGCCCCGGTATCCCAAAGTGTGTAGCTGAGCGTGGGGCCAGCTGCGTAATTATTATGCGAACCGAATTGGATCGCCGGCATGTTGGGAATGCCCAGTGACACATCAGGGACATACGTGTCGTATTGATAATATCCGCTCAGGTTCAGCTGCGGGAGAAGTTTGCCAAATTGCGCCCGTGATTTTTCGACGGCCGCGCTTGTCGTTTCATGTAGTGATTTGAGTTTATCCGAGTTATCGAGCGCTCTTGTTTCAGCCTCTTTGAGCGACATTTTAAATACCGCCGGATCAACATTATTGGTTGAATTGGCTGCGGCAATTTGCCCTTGCGACTGAACTGTAAGCCCGACTGCTATTGCAATGGCCGTCCATAATTTCACGGCGACACCCCCTTTAGCGCCATATCAAGCCGTTGCGTGATCGCCCTCTTAGATGCGATGTCGTCTATTTTGGCTTTAAAATCGCTCGACCTCGCCTCTCCACTGCGATCCGCAAGCGTAAGCGCGATAAGCGTCGGAAAATTTAAGCTAGTCATGAGAAATGAAATGGCCTGTGCGAGCGGCATTTCAATCATTTCGCCGTCTTTTTGTGCTCGTAAAATTAATTCTCGCAATAGCCCGATGTGTTTAGGGAAATTTTCGCGAACAAATTTTAGAACCTCTTGGTTTTCGCTTAGAACATCTTTCAATAAAGCCGCATAAAATAGATGCTCTTGCCTGACGTACAATGCCGCCGCCAGCAGTACCCCCCGAAGCTGCCTCATCGCCGAGTCATTTTCGCTCGCAGCTGTGGTCAAGCGTTTGAAAAACTCGTCGTAATATTCTTGCAAAAGCAGCTTTGTGAATTTGCGCTTACTTTTAAAGTGATAATGAAACATGCCCAGATTGGCGTGCGCTTTTGCCGCGACTTCGCGTATGCGAATACCGCCGCATCCGCGCTGGCAGACAATTTGTTTGGCGACCTCAAGCATTCGTTTATCTACATTTTGTGAAGGTCTCGACATACGCTTATAATTATACATACGTATAGTTATTGGCAATAAAAAAACCCCGCC
>DAIDJH010000226.1 GCA_027451425.1 Bdellovibrionales bacterium
CCGGTTGTCGTTAAAGAAACGGGTTGTGGAGTTTCGCGAGCGACGGCTCGAAGATTGATTGAGGCGGGCGTGAGTGCGATCGATGTCGGCGGTTTTGGGGGAACTCACTGGGGTCGCATCGAAGGCGCTCGTGCGCCAAGCGAGTCGCTACAACAAATGGCGGCGCGAACGTTTGCTGATTGGGGTATTGGGACGGTGGAATCGGTCTATCAGGTAACTGAAGCTTGTGACGAATTTGCAGGACGTGCGCGTACAGAAACATGGGCGTCTGGCGGTGTTCGAAGCGGGCTTGATGCCGCAAAACTAATTGCTCTTGGCGCGACACGGGTTGGATTTGCCAAGCCAATCCTCGAAGCAGCCGTTCAGAGTGAAAAGGATCTTCAACATCGGATGGAACTCATTGAGTATGAGTTTAAGGTCGCGTTATTCTGTACCGGATCGCGTGACGTGAACGAATTGCGACGTGGCAAACATCTGCCGCGAAAAAACGTATGAGGTAAGCTGCGATGTCCGACCTATTCAACGGTTTTTCTAAACTCACTCGACCTGAACGTCTGCGTCGCTTGCGGGAATTGGGCGCCCTTACGGCTGATGATATTAAATTTCTTGAAAATGGCGCCCCGGTCGATATCCAAATCGCCGAGCACTTCATTGAGAATGTGATTGGCTTTTTACAAATGCCGCTAGGGGTCGCTACTAATTTCGTCATCGACGGCCGAGTGACAGTTATTCCGATGGCGGTCGAAGAAACTTCGATCGTCGCGGCCGCAAGTAAGGCCGCGAAATGGGTTCGCGAAAATGGCGAAATTAAAACGTCAATCGAAGGAAGTTCGAGCATTGGTCAAATTCAGATTGCGCGCGTGAAGGACTGGCCGTCGCTTCGAGAGTACATTCACTCTCATCGTGACGAGTTGATCGAATTGGCCAATCGCGAAGTGGCATTCGGACTTAAAAACCGTGGTGGCGGCGTTTTAGATATTCAACTTCGTGCTGTGGATCGTGGAGATGGCGCTGAAATGGCGGTGATTCATGTTCTTGTGGATACCGTCGATGCCATGGGTGCCAACATTATGAATCAGGTCTGTGAATTCTTGAAAAATCCAATTGAGACGGCGACCGGCGAGACGGTCACTATGTGCATCCTTTCGAATTTGGTCGACACCAAGGTGACGCGTGCGCATGTTGTGATGCGGGGGCTTGATCCACAATTGATTGAACGAATTGCCGAAGCCTCGCTTTTTGCCGATCGTGATCCGTATCGTGCGGCAACCAATAATAAAGGTGTTCTAAACGGTATTGATCCGATTTTGATCGCCACAGGCAACGATTGGCGCGCCGTCGAAGCGGGCGTCCATGCCTATGCGGCTCGCACAGGCCGCTATCGCACGGTCACGCGATGGACGGTCGAAGGTAACGAACTTCATGGCGAATTTGCGGCTCCTGTTATCGTCGGAGTGGTTGGCGGTGTCACGAGACTTCATCCGACAGCGCGTATGTGTTTGCGACTTTTGGGAGTGAACTCAGCCGACGAACTGTCGCGTGTGTGTGCCGCGGTGGGACTTGTGCAAAATCTCGGTGCGCTTCGTGCCCTTACGACAGTCGGTATTATTGAAGGCCACATGAAGCTGCACATCCGTAACCTGACCTTGGGCGCGGGCGCAACTGAAAGTGAAATGCCATATGTTCAACGGCGGCTTGAAGAAATTCTCACATTAACCAAGCGAATTTCACTGAGCCAAGCAATTGATGCGCTTCGCGAATTGCGCGACAGTGCGAAGAGACCATCGACGATTGGGTCGGCCGGAACTCCGTCCGGCGGAGACGCTCATCCATGAAGTTATTGTTGAGTTGCCCAAGTAAAACATTTCTTCTCGGTGAATACGCCGTGATGAATTCAGGGGCGGCGCTTTTGTTTAATTCCGAGCCGCGCTTTCAATTGATCGTAAACTTGCGTGGCACTGGGGAAGTTGAGGGCATTCACCCTGCCAGCCCGGCCGCGCAGTGGATGGCGCAAAATCGTGATCGTTTTGGCCATGCTGATTTGCAATTTGTTGATCCGCACAATGGTCTTGGCGGCTTTGGTGCTTCCAGTGCACAATTTGTTTTGGTGCACGCACTTGCGCAATTCATAGCGGATGGTCGTCAAACGAACGAGTCAAGTGTCGTTCAAGTTGAACCTATATGGCGAGATTATCGAAATGTGTCGGCTGGGTCGCGTAACTCCAATATGATGGGGCCAAGCGGCGCCGATATTGTTGCGCAGTTTGCCGGTGGCTTGTGTGAAGTGAATCTTGAGCCGTTTTCGTTTTCTCAGCTCTCATGGCCATTTGAAGAATTTGAATTTACAATCGTGCGTACCGGCAAAAAAGTCGCGACCCATGAACATCTAAACGAAATACGGCGAGTCGATACGGATGAATTGAATTTTATTCTTGAGCGTGGATTGGACGCTTTTGAAACCAAAGACTCGCAAGAATTTTTTGATGCCGTGAATGATTATTATGGCGAACTTTCTGAATTGGGATTGGTGGCAGACCGCACGCAAGTTTACGTTTCAACGTTGCTTGCACAGCCGTTTGTTCGCGCTGCAAAAGGTTGTGGCGCCCTTGGCGCTGACACAATTGTCGTATTTTTTGCGACGGAATATCGCTTGCGCATGAATCGTTTTCTTGCCGAGTTGCAACTGCCGGTTGTTACAGATTCAAGGGGAGTGTCATCCGGTTTTCGAGCGCAAATCGACGAGGTTGAGGCATAATTTGAATCTTCAAGCGTCCGCCGAAGCTCCAAGCAATATCGCCCTGATTAAATATATGGGCAAAACGAATGTTGCATCCGGTGCGCGTGCGCCGGTCAATCGGCCGGTGAATTCGTCGCTTTCGTATCGGCTCGATCATTTGCGAACAGCCGTACAGATCGAAGCTTGTGGCGGTATTCAGGGCGTTGTCATGGATGAATGGCAACCGCTTGAGCGTGTAGGCTGGATGGCGCCAAATCTCGATGAAAAATCACGCCGGCGTTACCTTGCTCATTTTGAGTTTTTAAAAGCCGAACTGGGTCTGTCTGGATATTTTATTATTCGTTCAGCCAACAACTTTCCGGCCGATTGTGGCATTGCCAGCAGCGCTTCAAGTTTTGCCGCGCTGACAATGGCTGCGTACGAAATGGCTAAGAAAACAAATCCGCGGGTGGATATGACATGGTCAGCGCTAGCGAGTTTATCGCGACGAGGTTCGGGCTCATCCATTCGAAGTTTTTTTGGACCATTCGCGCTTTGGAGCGCCGATTCGACCGCGGCTTCTATCGTTGCGCCCTCGGCAACAAGCGAGTGTACGTCATGGCAAAGCCCGTACGAGTCTCTGCATCATCAAATCGTGGTAGTAAACGATAAACGAAAAAAGGTGAGTTCAAGCGAG
>DAIDJH010000227.1 GCA_027451425.1 Bdellovibrionales bacterium
TGGCCCCGAAGTTGTTCCCGCCGGGCATCTTTTCATGATGGGCGATCATCGCGACAATTCGGCCGATTCGCGTTATTGGGGTTATGCTCCGATTGACAATGTCGTCGGTCGGGCGACGTTTGTGTGGCTGAGTTGCGCGGACACAATCCCCATCATCAATATGGGATGCAATCCGCTTACCGTTCACTGGTCACGTTTCTTTCATTGGATTAAATAGTACGGTCATCCGCTAGTTATGCGCGCCACGATTTCACTAAAACCGGCTCCGCCTGGTTGATCAGCAACGTATTGCGGGAGTGATTTCATTGACGATGAAAATTCGCGGATGTTGGCGACGGCGAAGGAGTTTTTGAAATATGCGAACATCGGCTCATCGTTTGGCGAATCACCGATGAACGCGATGGAGCTTTGCGCAGCTGCATTGCTCGCGGGTGCTTCATCCAATTTTAGATTAAATTCGCGCTCCAAAAAAATTCGGCACATGGTGAGTTTGTCGTAGTCGCCGTACCAACCGTTCACGTGGATCGAGCTGACTTTGGCATTGGCGCCATGGGCCTTAAAAATTTCGACGATGCGGTCGACGTCAATCGGCGACAGTGGAGTGATATCTTCGCGGTAATCGATGGCAAGATCCATTTGACGACAAAATTGATCGCTGGCCACGGCACTGCCGGGCACGCGCGCCAAAATCTCGGCGCGTATTTTATCGAGTCGGTGGTTGTGGTCGGCGCGCGTAGCGGCGTTGCAGTAGTAATGACGGCGCATTCTCCCTGTTGCGTCATTGCTTATCGTGCGATCGACGTAGCGGAAGTAAAACCCGCCGTTTTCTCCGACAATTCCGGCTACGGGCCACTGACGCGCGATGAGTTCACACCAACCCGCCGGTCGTCCAGTCACGGGTATAACATGAATCCCGCGGTCGTGAAGTCGCCAAAGGGCTTGATACGCGACAGCAGTTAAGCGGCCGTTATCGGTTAAAGTGTCGTCGATGTCGGTGAAGACGAAGCGCAGGCCAGAATTTATAAACTCTTTGACAGATTTCATGCGTGGCTGGATTTTAGGCAGTATGGGCGAAATGGCAAAGAAAAAATTAGTTATTGTTGAGTCCCCGACAAAAGCGAAGACGATCCGCAAATTTTTGGGGCGTGATTACATGGTGGAGTCGTGCATGGGTCATGTGCGCGATTTGCCGCAGTCGGCGAAAGACATTCCTGAAAAATTCAAAAGCAAACCGTGGGCGAACTTGGGAGTGGACGTTGATCACCATTTCACTCCCATATATTGTGTACCCAAGAACAAAACGAAAATTGTCAGCGATTTGAAGAAGAAAATTGACGAAGCGTCAGAAGTCATTCTTGCGACTGACGAAGACCGCGAAGGTGAAAGCATCAGTTGGCATTTGGTTAACCTATTAAAGCCGCGCGTAAAAGTGAAGCGAATGGTTTTTAACGAGATTACCAAAGAAGCAATTCTCGCCGCGCTTAAAGATTTTCGCGACATTGACATGAACCTTGTGTACGCGCAAGAGGCGCGCCGCATCCTCGACAGATTGGTAGGTTATACGATTTCGCCTCTTATTTGGAAGAAAGTGGCTTACGGACTTTCAGCTGGCAGGGTGCAGTCCGTCGCGGTTCGACTGGTGTCTGAGCGAGAGCATGAGCGGCTGCGCTTTAAAAAATCCGAATACTGGGATGTCACGGCTGAAAACGAAAAAGATAAAAACAAATTTGAATCGCGGATTGTGAACTACAAAGGTAAACGGATTGCCGCCGGAAAAGATTTTGACAGTTTGACGGGGGCGCTAACAAAAGAAGCCGGCCAGCAAAACGTTTTGCAACTGGACGAAGTTCAAGCGCAAAAAATTAAAAAAGAAATTGAAAAAAAAGATTGGGCTGTCACCGAGGCTGAAGAAAAACCGGTGTCACGCAAGCCAGCTCCGCCGTTTATCACGTCGACGCTCCAACAAGAAGCGAACCGGAAATTGGGATTGGGCTCACGCGAGACCATGCAGATTGCGCAAAAGCTTTACGAGCACGGGATGATCACTTACATGCGTACGGATTCGATGTTTTTATCCGAGCAAGCGATTCAGGCGGCGCGCGAAGCTATTGTAAAACTGTACGGTAAAAAATATTTGCCCGATCAATTCCGCGACTACGGCAAGAAAAAAGTCAAAGGCGCGCAAGAGGCGCATGAAGCGATTCGACCGGCGGGGACGAGTTTTGTGCTCCCTGAAGATTCGGGCCTTACGGGAATTGAATTTAAACTTTACGATTTGATTTGGAAAAGAACCATGGCCTGCCAAATGGTGAATTCCGAACACAAGCAAATGACTGTGAAAATGCACGCGGGCGATGCGATTTTTTCGGCGTCAGGGATGACAATCGAATTCCCTGGGTTTTTAAAAGCCTACGTCGAGGGGAGTGACGACCCTGAAGCCGCGCTTGAAACAAACGAAGTGCGTTTGCCGAATTTACGCAAGGGCGATAAGGTTCTCGTGCGAACGTTGAGCGTCAATCACCACGAAACCAAACCGCCAGCTCGATATACCGAAGCTTCGCTTGTGCAAACGCTCGAACGCGAAGGTGTCGGTCGCCCGTCGACATATGCATCTATCATCGGGACAATTCAAGATCGCGGTTATGTGAGAAAGGTCAGTAACGCGCTGGTGCCGACATTCACAGCGCTCGTTGTATCAAAGCTCCTCAGTCAAAATCTGCCAGAATATGTAGAAACCGGGTTCACCTCGGCAATGGAACAGGCGCTCGACGATATTGCAGGCGGGGATCTCGATCAAGAAAAGTACCTCACCTCGGTTTATTTTGGCGAAAAAGGGCTGAAGAGACAGGTTGAGAAAAAAGATAAAGAAATCGATGCGGACGAATCGCGAAGTGTTCAACTTGAAGGTCTGAAAGGCTTCGACTTTCGAGTCGGGCGTTACGGAGCATACGTCTGCCGTCAGCAGAAAAAAGGCGAGGAAGTTTGCGCGTCTATTCCCGAATCGCAATTTCCTGGCGATATGACCGCTGAAATTGCCAACAAACTGATCGATCAAAAAATCAATGGTGCCGACTCCATCGGCAAAGATCCTGAGACCGGTCAACCTGTTTATGTCTTGTCGGGCCGCTATGGTCCGTACGTTCAGCTCGGCGACGGTGACGAAAAAAATAAAGAAGTGAAACCAAAACGAATGGCGTTACCGGCGGGCCTTGCCCCTGAAAACGTAACGTTTGAACAGGCCCTTTGGCTTTTGAGTTTGCCTCGAAAACTGGGTGTTCATCCGCAATTAAAAAAAGAAATCAAAGTGGGGATTGGCCGTTTTGGGCCTTATGTCGTTTGTGATGGCGATTACCGGTCAGTTCCAAAAAACGAAGATTTATTTTCGGTGAATTTGAAGCGCGCGCTAGAATTG
>DAIDJH010000228.1 GCA_027451425.1 Bdellovibrionales bacterium
AATCTGTTTAACGCCATAAATAAAGACCTGTATAAGGGCCTGCTCGATACGGTGTTGGGTCAAAAAATTCAACAGATTCAAGTTACCGATGCTGAAATGAGAAACTATTACGCGAAAAATCCCGAGATTCGCTCAAGCCACATCCTTATAGAGTTTAAACCGGATGCCGCACCCGAACAGATTGCCGCCGCACGCAAGCGCGCATATGAAATTTACAATGCGGTAAGAAAGAGCCCTCGCCCATTCGCAGATCTCGTAAAACTTTACTCCGACGATAGCCTAAGCAAGCCGGCAGGCGGAGATATTGGCTATCAAAACAGAATCACCGTTGTACCAACGTACTACGACGCCCTTCTAAAATTAAAGCTCAATCAAATTTCTCCACCCGTGCGAACACAGTATGGATTTCACATCATAAAAATGACGGGTCGGCTAAGTTATCATGACGCTAACAAGGCACAAATTCGCGCCGCTGTTTTTGATGAAAAGCGAAAGGTCTTTTTTGACGAATTCTTTAGAAGCCTCCTGCCCCGATACCGAGTGACTAAAAACGAGAAATTAGTTAAGTCACTGCGATGACTCTTCACAAAAATAATGCGCGCCCACTCGCCGCGATCTTAACTCAAGCGGCGTTGGCGATTTTGCTCGTTAGCTGTACGCGCACTCAGCGTAATATCCGCCAGATCCCGGTGGTGAAGGTTGACGACGCTGTTTTGACTGCCGGGGAATTTGCCGACCGCCTGGCTGATCGACTTAAGCTTTTTGATGACCTGTCGGCAAAAGATCCAAACGTTTTAAAACGAACAAAAAATTTGGTCGTGCAGGAGTTCATCGTCCAGTCGGTGACGCAAAGTTGGGCTAAAAAACACCAGCTTTTCGTGCGCAAAGAAGATCTGGATGCCGAAGTAAATAAAATTCGAAAAGATTATCCTGACGATATCGCTTTTCGAAAATCTTTGGCCAGCGAGGGCTTGACTTTTGACACATGGGAAGAGCGCTTACGAATGACGCTGCTTCAGCGTTTTGTTCAGGCCGCATTAAGAAAGACAATCTCAAAACCAACCGCGAGTGAGGCAAAATCATATTTTTCAAATCACCGCGCTGAGTTTCAGCGGCCAGCGGCGCTGCATGTTCGACAAATCGTTGTGGCAAACGAAAGCGACGCCGATCAAATAAAAAAAGCCCTCAAGGCGCACCGGCGGTTTTCAGATTTAGCCAAGAAGTTTTCCATCACTCCCGATGGCGCAAAAGGTGGAGATCTCGGTTGGGTTGAAGGCAGGGCCACGAACATTTTTAGCGCAAAGGGCTATCCGCTTAAAAAATTACAGTTGGTGAAGAGCCCCTATGGATATCACTTGTTTGAAGTTCTTGAGCGGCACTCCGCCCGCCCACTGACATTTGATGAGGCCCGGGCGCGCATCGAGCGAAAGCTTCTTGCGGAAAGGGAACAAACTGTGTATTCCGCGTGGCTAGAGAGGCAGATATTGAAATCACGCATTTACAAGAACGATAGTCTGATTAAGCAGGTTTACGTGCAAAGCCGGAGCGAAAATTAATGGCCCGACTTTTGGCGCGATCGTTTTTTTTGTTGTCCGTTTCCCTGTTTGGCTTTGCCGCTCGCTCTGAAATTGTTGACCGCGTTGTTGCCGTCGTCAATGACGATGCCATTACCCAGTCGGATGTGACACATTTCAAAAATCAACTGAAAACTCATGGCCTCTTGGATGAGGGGCTTCTGAGTATGTACGATGCGAAAAAGCTCCAGAGCAGCGACGCGTCTGTTATTAGCTTTTTAATCGACCAAAATTTGATCGATGATGCCGTAAAGGCGCAGGGAATTGTGACGCCGATCGAGCAGGTCGAATCTGAAATTTCAAATATTGCACAGGGCCGCGGCATTAGCCTTGATGATTTGCGGGCCGCACTTAAAAGGCAGGGCGTAACCTACGCACAATATCAAGACTTCATTCGAACAAGTATGGAGCGACAAACCCTTCTTCAAAAAGAGGTGAGCTCTAAGATCAAAATTTCAGATGACCAAATTAACGCCTTCTATTCTTCACAAAAACACGTAAAAAATCCGCTCGTGTTTGAATACTCTCTTTCGCACATCTTTTTTGCCGATTCCAACGGAGGAGCTGCGGCTGCCAAGGAACGTGCGGATGAAGTTAAAAGAAAGCTCGATGAGGGAATCCCGTTTGATACTCTTGTTTCGCAATATTCCGAAGACAAAGCGTACGGTGAAGATGGCGGCAATTTTGGAACTTTTCGCCTAAGTGACCTGAATCCACAGCTGCGAAAAGTTTTAGAGCACCTTTCGGCGGGCGACGTTTCATCCGTTGTTGAAATGCCGGATGGCTATCATATTTTTAAAGTCGTCAAAAAAGTGCTCGTCCCGTCTCCAGATCTCGAGGCTAAGCGCGATGCTATTCGCCGCTATCTAACAGGCATCGAATTTAAGCGACAATATCACGCCTGGCTTGCAAAAAAGCGGGCGGAGTCGTTTATTCATATTCACAATGCCAAAAGCACCTAGCCTAAAACTAATTGTTACTGCCGGCGACCCTGACGGGATCGGCGACGAGGTCGTTTATAAGGCGCTTCTCCAGGCCCATTCCCTCCGCCAAGTAATTTTTATTGTCATGACCGCACCACCACAACATCCGTTCATACGGATGCTACGCGTTCGGGTGCTGAAAAAATATTTGTCGCGCGTTTATTCATCCCTCGATGCCGCACTATCTGACGAAGACGCGCGCGTTCGGCTGCGCTTTGTTGAAAATGGTGCTCCTCCGCCTCTGTGGGTGGAACAAGGTGCGCGGGCATGCCTTCAAAAAAAGTCTGCGGCCTTAGTCACGGAGCCCTTATCTAAAACTCTAATTCGCGATTCGGGCTTGCAAGACATTGGGCACACAGAAATTCTCGCGCGCGTATGCGGCGTAGAAAAGACCGGCGCACGCATGGCTTTCGTTGGACAAAAATTCAATGTCGTCTTAGCAACTGGGCATCTCCCTTTAAAAGATGTGGCAGTTCACACAACAGAAGAGGCGCTTTTTACATCATTAGAGCTCGCCGACGAATTCCGCACCTGCTTGCCGTCTCGAATGAAGAATTTGCCTATAGCTCTTGTGGCCCTCAACCCACACGCCGGGGACGACAATTTAATCGGCCAAGAAGAGGCTACAGTCTTTCGCGCTGCCCTTACCCGTGCGGTCAGTTCTGGCGTTCACGTTGTCGGCCCGCTTGTACCAGATGCTGCCTTTTTGCCCGCTAACTGGCGGCGATTTTCGATTTATGTTTGCCCTTATCACGATCAAGGGCTAATTCCATTTAAGGCAATCCATGGTCACGAATCCGGCGCCCATATTACGCTAGGGTTACCTGTTATTCGCACA
>DAIDJH010000229.1 GCA_027451425.1 Bdellovibrionales bacterium
CGCGATAACCTTCAAATACCCGAAACGAACCGTCGTCCATTCTGACGGGGACGCTGACCACAATGGCCCGTCGCGGGGACTTGAGGCGCATAACGCTGGCGGGGCTCAACTTTACAATTTGAGCGGCATGTTCCATATTACGAATAGTGTTTTTAAACAGGGCGGATTCGGCGATGCCTTCCATTTTTCATTCTCCTTGAAGGAGTTAGACTTTAGCGAGCGGCTCTGTTAAGAGTCAAGCACGAGGAGGCGTTAGCAGATCTGGCGCTAACATTGGGTATGAGACAATTTGCCACACAAGAGTTGAACAGTTCGAAGCGCATGGCGCGCGAATCGCTAGGGCGAATCGAGGGCAAAAAAGTCCTGGTAATCGGCGATGTTGGGCTTGACGAGTATTTGATGGGCGATGTTCGACGCATCAGCCCCGAAGCACCTGTTCCGGTGGTTGAAGTGCGCAACCGCGAATTCCGCCTTGGTCTTGCCGCCAATGTTGCGCAAAACATACACTCCCTCGGCGGCCTGGGGTTTATGATCGGCGTGGTTGGCGGTGACACGGCGGCGAAGGATTTGGCGGCCCTCCTAAAGAGCAATGGCGTTTCCGATCAAAATCTTATTGTTGATGGTACGCGCCCCACAACGCATAAGGTTCGGCTTATGTCAGGGCAACATCACGTTGTGCGGTTTGACTTTGAAGAAACTAAATTTTTGTCGCAATCACTCGAATCTGACGTTATCGAAAAGTTTCGTGGTTTGATCCCGTCAAGTGATGGCGTGATTTTGCAAGATTACGGTAAGGGAGTTCTTAGCGAAAATCTTTGTCAGGCGCTTATTCGTCTGACCCATGAACAAAAAAAGAAAATCGTTATTGATCCTCACCGTACGACGCCCGTTCGTTACTATCGCGGGGCCGATCTCATTAAACCCAATCGCGACGAAGCCTATTTGCTCTCGGGACTGAATCTGGATTCTTTGCGTGAACATAAAAACTCGCTGCTCGATGTGGCTCGTGCAATTCGCGAACAAACAGCGGCTCCGCACTTAATCATCACGCAAGGTAAAGATGGCGTGACGATTTTTTCGGGGATCGATGGAGAGCCCACCCATATCCCCACCGATGAGCGGGAAGTCTTTGATGTGACCGGCGCGGGTGATACTTATCTCGCGACATTTTGTCTAGCTTGGTTTAGCGGTTTGTCGATTGAAACGGCTGCTGTCATGGCTAACGCCGCAGCCGGTGTCGTCGTCGGCAAAATCGGCAGTGTTCCTTGCAGCCGCGACGAACTCATCGCCGCACTAGAGGCGTAGTCGATCTTTTGTCAGGATGTGATTTCCGTATGGATCGAATCATCGTCTACAAGGCGCATGCTGTTGCTGTTCGTGCCGCTTTTCGTAATTGTTTGGAAGAAATTATATAAAGCCGCGCGAAAAAACGAGCGTGTCAAAAGGTTAAGTCTATTTTAGAGGGCGCACACTGGTCCGTCTTGCAAACGTCTTGATGAACGACAGCAAATTTCGTAAGGAACAAGGCTGGAATGCAAAGTTCAAACACGCATAATTTTTATGAATTAACGTATGAGCAGCTTGAGGCACTCCTTAAGCAAAATGGCTTCGAGCGATTTCGCGCGGAACAACTTTTTCGATGGGTGTACGGACGGCGCGAAACCGATTTTGTGAAAATGACCAATATGTCAAAAACGGTGCGGGAAAAACTCCCTGAGATTTTGCACTTTGAATTGCCGAAAGTCGTGACTCATCTCGAAAGTGCGGACGGCACCGAAAAGTTTTTGTTTGAAGTGGGTGACGGTGACACGGTTGAATCCGTGTTGATCCCGGCCGACGATCGATTGACGTTGTGTGTTTCGTCGGAAGTCGGCTGCAACATAGGTTGCAAGTTTTGTTTTACGGGCAAGCAGAAAATGAAACGCCGGTTAACGACGGCTGAAATCGTTGGCCAGTATTTGGCAGCCGCGGACTCACGTGCGGGATCTGATCAGCAGCAACGAATCACCAACATTGTTTTTATGGGGATGGGTGAGCCGCTCGATAACCCTGACGCCGTGTTTTCGAGCATCGAGATTTTGCACTCGCCGCTCGGGTGCAATTTGTCGAAAAAGAAGATCACCGTTTCGACTTCGGGGATTGTGCCGCTCATACCACGAGTAACGGAGTCTGGGGCGCGGCTCGCAGTGAGTTTAAATGGCGTCAACGATGAGGTGCGCTCTCGGATTATGCCGATCAATAAACGTTGGCCGATCGAGGAACTCCTCGAGAGCTGTCGTGAGCATTGTCGGCAGACAGGTGACCGAGTGACGCTTGAGTACGTGCTACTCAAAGATGTGACGGATTCAATCGAAGATGCGCGAGCACTGCACCGGCTTACACGAAATGTGCCCTGCAAAATTAATATCATTCCGTTCAATGAACACCCTGGGTCTGGGTTTACTCGACCTACAGAGAGTCAAATCGTCAAGTTTCAAAACGAACTGATTCGACTTGGCTCGCATGTGTTACGCAGAAAAACCATGGGCCGGGATATTTACGCGGCTTGCGGCCAGCTTCGTACCGCTGTTGAAAAAAGGCGCCCAGTTCAAAGTCTGGTTTAGTGTTGTGAGAGTGCGTCCGCGTTAACAAAATCTATTGTTTTTCCGATTAGTTAACTGGATGAAACCGAAAGCCGCCAAGGATTTTGTTAGTGATTTGATCGGAGACTTGCTCGCCGATGACGACAAAAGTGTGCCCGAAGCGAAGGCCGGGGGCACGTCCGCGACAAAAGCTCCATCTGATGATGCAACATTGCGATTGCCGCCGGCTGAGACGCGAACCGGTCCTGAAAAAATTGTGACCCGAGCTGGCACGAGCGTTGTGCAAATCGCCACTGAAACTTCACTTGTGCAATCTGAAAATTTGCGTGTGGCGCAACGACGTATTTTCGAACTTGAAAACGAAGTCGACCGCCTGCGACAAGAAAACGAGCAGTTGGCCGCTGCCGGTGAAACGCTTCGGCAAAAAAGTAATGAACTGCAAGCTGAAAATGAAACGCTTGCCCGCAAGTTTGAGGAACTCAAAGAGCAACTCAAGTCGGAAAAAGAAATTCTAGAATCGGCCGTTCAGGGCAAAGGGCGAGAAGCGAAAAATTTAAAAATGAAAGTCGAAGAATATGAAATGCGCTTGAGCGCCAGCCTGCAAAAGGTTCGCTTGCGCGAGCGCGAACTTGAAAATCGATTGGAACTTTTGAAAATGGAATCGACGGCGCTGGTCCGCTCGAAGGACGACGCGATTCTCGATCTGAAGCGGCAAATCGATCAGCTCAACATCGAGCTCGAAAATTATCGGCACAAGGGGCAGGATTTAAACCGCCAAATCAATGAAAAG
>DAIDJH010000230.1 GCA_027451425.1 Bdellovibrionales bacterium
ATTCCTACTACAGACGAATTAGGAAATCCTGTATCAGAACAAGATTTAGAAATGATTCGTAGAGAATGCGTTAAAGTTGGTTCAAAAGTTCTTTATTCTTTAGATTACGGTAAAAATATATTAATTGTAAATGAAATCGTTGAGGCATGTAAAGCGCGCGGAATCAATTATCGAATCGAATCCGACAAGGCATTCCTCAAAAGCCCTGTAATTAAAGGGTTCATTGACGTTTTATCGGCTGCATTAGGCCCGGAGCCCCTCAGTGATTCAAAGTTTCGGAGCAATGGCAAGATCATCAAAGCATATCAGGCGTTGGGCTGCGACTATACCAATCGCGATTTATTGAGAGCCGACATTGATTTTTGGTCGAGCCGCATAAGGAAGCCGCAGAAGGGCGACAATCTTTTGAAATTGTTTTTTATTTTTATTGATAGATACGATCTCACGGGCAAAGCAAACAACGCTGTACTCAAAGCTCTTGGGGAATTTAGCACATTCGTCGCTAAGTTTGAGGAGGGCAGAAAATCCACAGCCTTTCAAGCTCCAACAACGATGCTGGACAAATATGCTATTGCCGATCAGCCACTCAGCGATAACGATGTAAAAACGCTGGAAGACGCCGCTGCCAAACGGTATCCCCCTGATTGGCTTGCGAAGAGGTTTGATCGCTTTTTTCGGTATTTATCGATGCTGTCGATTTCTAATGAGCCCGACGTTCAGGATGATTTTTTGCTTGTGACCACCATTCACAAGTCAAAGGGACTAGAATTTGACGCCGTAGTGGTATTGGCAGTCGATGATTGGGCATTCCCTGGAGCTTTAACTCCGGGCCTGCGTGACGAGATTCGGCAAGAATTACTTGGCGAGGAATTTAACCCGCAATCCGTGAACGAAGAGAAGCGACGGTTACTTTATGTTGCCGCTACTCGGGCACGACGTGCATTGCTATTCACGTCATCACACAAACAGTCATCTCCATTTCTTGCGGAAATTGGGCTCCATCCTGCTGACGAAGACAAAATTACCGGGACCGAGATCGAAGCTCCACAAACTTGCCGCGCGCGAGCGATACTTCGGCTCAATCATAGTGAAGTCACATCGTATTTAGAATGTCCAAAACGTTTTCAGTTAGAGCATGAATATAACTTTCAGGGACTTGCAACCACTGCTTTACGAATGGGGAGCGCGTTACATCGGGCAATTGAAAATGCTCATCGATGGCATATTGAAAATGGCAAGAGTTTAGACGATGAAAAATTAAAAGAGATATTTCGTCTCGCGTGGCCGTTTCCGGTCAGATCTGCCGACGATCAAGCACAGTATTCCAGCTATGAGTCAATTTTTTTAAGATACCTCAAGCGTGACCAGGCCCTTGGCCGCGCAATTAGGTCGGTGGAAGGTGAACTTGCTGTAGTTCGGGCGTCCGATATATTGACTGGCAAAATCGATGTGCAGCAGGAGTCAAACAAAACTCCGGTCATTGTTGAGATTAAATTGTCGTATAATTCTCAAAATCTTGAAACTGCCATTAAACAATTAAATACTTATTCTTTGGCATTTCCCGATCAAGAGGTACAGCTCGAAGCTCACTTTTTGACCGGGACAAAATTTCGCGAAGTTATAAAGCGTGAAAATGCGTCGAATGTTCAAGATCGGGTTACTTACGCATTTGATAAAATTCGTAGTCGCGATTTCACCCCCGCACCAGTTAAACAGAAATGTGCTAATTGCCGAATGAACCGAATCTGCAATGAGGGCCGCGAAGTTTTGAAGCCATCACAGGCCGCATAAGGGGTAGCCGCAAAACACTAATAATAATCATCCTTGGATCCTAATCTTGATATTCAGCAATGCAATAGTTGAAGCTCAAAAAAGGAGTCACAAATGAAAGATAAAAAAGCGCCGGAATGGGGATTCTTGGCTGGTGTGGCAGCACACCTACGATAGTTATTGTGACACACATTCATACCCCTAGCGTTGGTGGCGCGCTAAGCGTGTTTGACCCAGGCGCCATCTTTCCAAAAAAAATGGCGTAGCGATGTGGCCACACACCGGTTACCGCCAAACAAACAGTCATCGCAGGTCTAAACTTTCCTGAAAAAAGTCGTCATCATCGTCATACCCGTCACTGGGTGGCGCGTATGGACGTTCGTTGGTGACGGGAGTGACGACTGAATCGGGCAGTTTTCTAAGTTCGATAGTCCGTTCGTGACCATCTCGGGAGAAAACAACATCTAATCGCGCAAACTGTTTCAGGACGGGCGCCAGGCGGCGCAAAGTATTCCCAAGTGATATTGGATTTGATGGTAAATATCTCAGCTCTGCTTGGTCTGCATCGTGCTTGATATTGTTTAACAAGAGCGTGGCGGGTCCCCTAAAACCTTGGCCGGCGTACTTCGCAAGATATTTATATACGGGCGAACTTAGTAACACAGCTTCAGCGGCCGCAATCTGGTTCCGATTAAACGCTGCCAGGCAACTCCCTGAGGGCCACCCAAAGGGCGACTCAATAGAAGAAATCCACAAAAACGCATCCGCCATTCTGGGGAGTTCGTCAGGATTGGATTTATTTTTATTGGCCAACCCGCTTGCGATTGCCGAGTAAAGTGCTCCCAAAACTTTGGGAAGGTCGGACTTAAATTTATCCCAAAATTCTTTTTCGGGCATTCGCTGGTCTTTGGGAATTGTTGGCAGGGTTACGATGATTGAGCGGTCAACTAGGTCCCCACGAGTAACAAACTCTGAAATTCCGTTGAGAATGATGGGCCGTTTTGCGTCTAAACTTATTTCTTCGTCGTCGGTGTAAAGCTGTCTTTTTGAGATGCCTCCGCCCGTTGAGAGGCAACAAAGATGGTCACTCATTTCGTCCGCGAGCTTTGAGAGATTATCAAAAGCGATGAGTCGATTGTTTTTCGCGAGTATCATTAAATCGTCAACGGTCTTAGGTACTCGCTTCAGCGGTGATGTGTTCGGGTCGATAATCCATCGAATTAACCGCACGACGGTACTTTTTGCCGTGCCTTGCTCGCCATTTAGAACAAAAATCGGATACGGACCGTCGGGCAAAAATCCGCTTAAAATAAATGCGGTTAAAAGCTTGAAATCGTCATCGCTTTCAATGTTGACGTGTTGTTTCAGCAATTGTGTGAATTGACTGGCATCAGAATGGACCGGTGCGGGGAGCGCAAGCATTCCCTTAGCGCGACGGAATTTGACCGGAGCCTGTTCAAGAATGCGCCACCCCTCGAACGAGATTTCAACGACGCGCCAGTCTTTATCACCCAAGTCGACATAGATTTTATCATCGCGGCTTGCAATTCTTAAAAATACTTCTGTTTCGTCTCCGTCGTATATGGCT
>DAIDJH010000231.1 GCA_027451425.1 Bdellovibrionales bacterium
GGCATGCGTGAACGTTTTCCCGAGGCGTTCACTCGAACTGAAACAGAGAAAGGTCAGCACCCGATCCATGTTCGACGATGACAATTTCATATTGGATGAAAGGTTCTCCGACCTACACATGGATGAACCCTCTTGAAAAAAACAATGGCTCTGTCGGTTGGCAGATACAAGTGTCACCTAGTGAGGCCGTGGGGATCCGTATCGATACAAGTGCTGGCTCAAATCAGTGCGCGTACTTCAACTCTTCTGATAACTTTTTCGACGGAAATTGGCATTACATTACCATCACTTTAAATTCAGGGAATATAATTCTTTACAAAGATGGCGCTCCAGATAATACGGGCACGTACCAGGTTGGGGGTGGATTCGGCTCACCAAGTAGCGGTTTGATATTTCAGGGTTACCAATTTGTGGGCGCGCTTGATGAAGCAGCGATTTGGAACACGGCGCTTACGGCTGCGCAAATACAAACGATTTATCAACATGAGTAACTCAGCGCCTTGTAATAGATCACTCCAATGCTTTGGTGAATTTTGATTGCGTCCGGCCAGAAAACTGGCTCTTTTTACAATGCGAGGCCGATATTTCCAAAAATTTCGGTGCGTAGGCACGGGACGCCGTGGGCGCGCAGGCGTGCGACGACTTCAGGATTTGGATGACCGTACCGTGCTTTTCTTGCTGACGCGATTGAGACTTTCAAATCGGGCAATCGCCGAAGCAGCGCTTCGCTTGTGCTTGTCCGGCTGCCATGATGGCCAGCAACTAAAATTTGCACAAAGGGCAGTTGTTCGAGGCGTTTTGACCAAACTCTTTCGGCAGTGGCTGTGCTATCGCCGGGTATAAGAATAGCTCGGTCCGGCCCATACACGACAAACACGCGGCTAAAATCGTTGTGCCCCTTAAATGTTTTATTGTTGATGGAGGGAGTGATCTCCACAATCTTCACTTCATTCGTGTTTAGCGGCGACCGGCATAAGTGAACGCTAGCGATCAATCGCTTTTTTCGGGCGTTCATTGGGTCCAGTGGTGGAGCGGCATCGCATAAATGTGGGAGGTGGGTGGCTCCCCAAGGCAAAAATTTGATGTGATCCATGTCGCTGTGTGAGAAATACACCCGATTTCGTTTATTTAAGCAAAGGCTTCGAACCGGCGGCAGCCTGTTTTCGCCTCCCATATCAAAATGAAGGCAAGCGTTATTTGTTACGATAGTGATCCACTGCCCTTGGCCGATATCCCAGACGACCACGAACGGATGCACTTCAACTGCAATGGGCGAGGCCATGATAAAAATGACTATGGCAGCTAAGAGGGTTCGCATCTTAACTTTCTGGCGCGCAAGAGCGCTCTACCCGCCAAATTTGGTTGTGTCGTAAATGGCGGGTCAACCATAACCCGAAAGACAAACTTGCTAGCAAATAACTCCAAAGAAAAAATAACGGCAGGTGGGCAAAAGATGGATGAACGCCAAACGCATGGGCCAGCGATCGCATGAAATATTCGTAAGCCCACCACAGCAGATCAACGATGTAATGTAGAACTGGAAAAACCAAAACCGCAAAACTGGGCGGGATCAATAGGCCGAGTAATATCGGGCGTGTGAGCCATTCTAACAGCCCCGTCGTTGGAAACGAGCTCGGAAGACCAAAGAAAATGGGATACAAAAATATGGTGATGAGCAGCAGCCGCCACAACAATGACTTAGTCTTTATCGTGCGCGCGCAAGTCGCGGCAATCCACCCCACTAAGAAGCCGGCATCCGTCGCAAAATGGGGGAAGAGTAAAATCCCCAAAACTCCAGCTGCTGTTGAACTGTATAGCGGGGGCCATCCCCATTTTTCACTCCATGCGGTTTTCTGAATGAATAATTGGAGACAAGTGCGAATGACGGCCGCGCGTAATCCTGTAGTTAATGCATATTGAATCAACACGAAAGGAATGACAATCGCGCCAATCAACGTATTTCGACGGATATAAAGCGCAAGCAAAAATTCCAACCACGCGATCTGTAGCGATGAAACTATAAGAAAATTCGTATTGGTCATCGGATGATGACGCGGGCCAATTATTTCTCCGCAAATGGTTGTTTGATAATAGGGAGCCGTTTCACCAACTGACTGAAAACGGTTCATGCAAGCCCGATGTGATCTTGTCACAAAATGTGATAGAAAATTGTGCAAATAGGTATTTGTGAAAAAGAAGAGAATCACCGTAGCCAAAGCGAATTTCCACATAACCTATGAGGCATAAGCATTTTTCTTGCCAATGCCATTGCCCGTTGTGTTTGACAGGAGATTTCATTTTCTCCGAATTGGTCCGAAAGCCGGCCGAATGCTGTTTAAGAACATGAATTTGTGTTCGCTTACAACCCGCATGGTTTTTAAAAAAATACAATAAATTCAATATGTTAAGTGTGCGCATAAAATACGCATTTCGGTCTAACCATTATCTGACAATAGGTCCATGGTCCGGTTGGATACCTACTCCACAAAACGTGTGGATAACTTTTGCGTCGAACTGATGAATTCGTTAGCCTATAGTTATGAAGCTTTTGAGAAATTTGATGATTTGCAGTGTGGGGTTGGGAATTTTATCTGCTTGCGCACAAAAACCGGCGCGTCCGTCCGAATCTTTGACTCAGATGTATTTTCGCAACCAACGTCGTGAAAGAGTCGCGCAGCAGGGCAGCTTTCAAAATATTTTAAAAAATGCCCGTCAGTATGAGCATGCACGAGTAATGTGTGAATATCCGTTACCCAAACCGCTCACAGAAGAATCATTGTACACGCGCGTGATCAGCGCCTATCAACTGCGCGAGTTGAGCGCGCTTGATTACTACGTTTCACAATTTGTTTATCGGTATCCGCAAAGCGTGTTTGCTGACAGTGCTTTGTACCTGCGTGGTGAAATGTCATTGATCATGGGGATGACTCCTGAAGCGCTTCGCGATTTCGAGCGCATAATTTCTCAGTACCCGACGGGGAAAAAATACGATGCCGCTTTGTATGGTAAGGCGGTCTGTTATCGTAAGCTTCAGTTGTACAATTATGCTGATGTGGTTCTCGGGCAGTTGAAAAAAGAATTCCCGGGCAGCCCCGAGGTTATGAAGGCGAGATTGGAAGAAAAGATCATCGCGGCTGCGCGCGAGAGCAGCACTATGAAGCAGTAAAGCGAAATCGAACAAGGAAGTTCAATTGCGCCCCAAAATTCTAAGAGCGATTTTTTGCGTCGTCGGTTTGATCTGCGGTATTGCGCTTAGTTCAACGTCGTTGCCGGCACGTGCGGACGATAACTCGGCAAATTATGACAAGCAGAACGCCCAAGACGACTCGGACCTCGACCAAGAGCTTAACCAAGACG
>DAIDJH010000232.1 GCA_027451425.1 Bdellovibrionales bacterium
ATCGCCGAGGTAGTAATCCTCCAATTTTGCAACGGGCATACCGGTCTGAGCGGACCATTTCATGAGCTTTTCGGAAATATCCTGTTTTTTGGCGCGCAGATCAATTTTCTCAGCAATAGTATCGACAAGAAGATTCGATGAAATCATGAACTCGGCCATATCGTCGAAGTCCTTATCCCATTTGCGCTTATATTCTTCGCGTTCAGATTGCGGCATGCCCTGCTCGGTTAAGCGCTTTTCGGTATCGGCGATGAGCGCGGATTTTTGCTCTTGCTTAAGGGTGGGTGGAATCTCAATGGGGTTTTCTTTAACCAATGCGCGCAGCACGGTGTTTTTCAACTTGTCTTGAATCCGGTGATTTTCTTCGGCTGAAATATCGTCTTTTATGACCGTTTTGAGGGCCTCAACGGTCGCGGCGTCCCCGCCAAGGGTTTTTACAAATTCATCATCGAGCGCGGGCAACTCTTTTTTGAGGAGCGCTTTTATTGTAACCGCGAACTGCACGGGTTGACCGGCAAGCTCCGTGCTTTTGTAATCGGCCGGAAACGTAAGCGACAAAGTTTTTTGCGCGCCAACACGAAGGCCGATAAGACCCTCTTCAAATCCGGGAATAAAATTCTTCGAACCAATTTCGAGTTTGTAGGCGCTGGCCGTGGCCCCATCGATTGCCTTGCCGTGAACTGTTCCAGAAAAATCGATCTCGACAACATCACCGATTTGCGCAGGGCGATCTTCAAAAATGGGCACAAAGGTCGCGCGGCTTGAACGAATTTGATCAAGAATTGCGCTCACGCGCGCATCTGAAACGTCGGGTTTTTCTTTTTCGACACGCAACTTTTCAATTTTTATCAAATCAACCGCAGGGCGGATTTCAAATTCGGCGGTAAATTCAAAAGGCGCCGCATCCTCGAATTTTTCAAAATTCACAGTTGGTTCAGTTATGGGCTGGAGAGCGTGCTCGACGAGCGCTTCATTGTAAGCCTTTTGGATCAAATCGTTTAAAGCATCGCGCTTGGCGTGATCGGCGTACATGGTTTTGATCATCGCAAGCGGGACTTTCCCCTTGCGAAAACCTTTTATATTGGCGTTTTTTTGAATTCCTTTGTAGACTCGCTCAAAAGCGGAGGAGACTTGCTCCGCCGGAACTTCGACGGTGATTTTGCGTCCGAGTGAGCCCTTTTTTTCCACTGAGGTTTTCATGTATTCTCCTTTGTCACGGGCCGGTCTACCAAACCAAGTATAGATATGCAATTCCCGAATGAGAATCAAAAAATTACGATGGTGACCGGCAAGGGCGGAGTCGGTAAATCAGCCATAGCCGCAGCAATGGCCGAGGTTTATGCCCGGCGCGGCCTCAAAACCCTACTCGTTGAGCTTGGTGACCATAGTTATTACCAATATGTCTATGAAACGCCGATCCGGTACGAACCTACGCGAATTTTCGAACGGTTCTACATTGCCCGATGGAGTGGCGAAAGTGCGCTTCGCGAATACGTTTATTATCTGATTCGGGTGCGAAAACTCGTCGATCTGTTTTTTGAAAATAAAATTATGCGGACGTTTATTCGTGCCGCACCCGCGCTGAAGGAGCTCGCGATTCTTGGAAAAATTACGAGTGGCATACGTGAATGGGGTCCGCCGCTCGACTTTGATCGCATTATTGTGGATGGATTCTCAACCGGGCATTTTTTGGCGCTTTTGCAGGCCCCGGTCGGTATGGCCGATCTTATCGAAAGCGGCCCCATGGGCGAACAATCGCGGCGAATTCGCGATGTCTTAGGGCGCCCCGATTTGTCGCAATATTATATTGTCACACTACCCGAGGAATTCCCCGTTGTTGAAACGATCGAGCTTAAGGCGGAACTTCAAGCGCATTTCAAAGTCGACGCCCAGGTTATATGCAATCGATTGTATGAAACGACAATGACCACAGCGTGGCTTGAGCAATTTTCCAACCAGTCTTTTGCCGAATTTTTAGTTAACACGAAAACTGCGCAGGCGTGTGAAACAGATAGATTAAGGCAGGGGGTGCGCAATTTTATCACACTTCCGCTTATTTTTAGCGACAGTGGGCGAATCGTCATCGAAGCATTATCGCGCGAGCTCGACGCTAAATTGGAGGAGGCATGACGCCGACTCTTTTCGATAGGCTCTTCAAAAATAAAATTCTCATTTGCGTCGGTAGCGGCGGAGTCGGAAAAACGACCGTTAGCGCGAGTCTTGCTGTGGCGGCGGCCAAAAGCGGAAAGCGCGTTTTGGTCATGACAATTGATCCGTCAAGGCGGCTAAAAACGGCGCTTGGCCTTGCGCCGGGTCACGAAACTTCGATTACCCGTGTGCCGAGTCAAAATTATCAAGGGGAAATGTATGCGCTCTTGCTCGATGCAGAGGCGATTTTTCGCGAATTTGTGACATCGTCATCGACCAACCCGAATTTGGCGGACAGACTGTTGAAGAACCGACTTTATCGGCAACTCTCGACAACTTTGAGTGGATCGCAGGAGTTTACGTCGCTTCTGCAGCTTTCAAAAATTGCGACCGACGAACGGTTTGATTTGATTATCCTCGACACTCCGCCGGCGCAGCACGCGATTGAGTTTCTCGAGGCGCCTGAGAAGATCAACGCGCTTTTTCAGGACAAAATTGTTCGTTGGTTCATTGGCGAAGATACAAGCGGGGGGATTATTCAAAGAATGATCACCACGGGCACGCGCACGGTACTTTCAGCGCTTGAGCGGATCACCGGCAGTCATTTCATGCGGGAGCTTAATGATTTTTTCGCAAGTGTGCGCTCCGTCCAGACAAAGATCAGCGAAAAAACGCAAGCCGTAGAGGCGCTGTTGCATTCGAACACCACGGCGTTTGTTTTGGTGACGGGATTCGATTCGGCTAAGCTCCACGAGGCCGAAGAGCTCAACGCTTATCTTCGGGCATCGGGATTTCATTTAGATACCGTGATCATCAACCGTGCATTTGTGCAAAATATTGAAATGGCCGAACCGCAGGTCGAGGCTTTGGCGGGCGAATACGAAAAATGGCGCAAATATCACGCGGGGCGAGAAAAGGTTTACTTGGAATATGCTGAAAAATGGCGGCAAAATTTAACTGTGATTCGAGTTCCAGATTTGAATCGTGAAGTGGCGGGGCTTACAGGTTTGGAGGGTATTGCCTATGAATTATCTAAAAACGCATTTTAAAGTTGCGCTTGTGTTCACATTGATTTTATGCGGCTGCGCGCACAATCCGGCCAGTGAATACCAGGTCTATCAGCAGCGGCAGCAAGCCATAATGAAACAGTTCAACAAGGCGAACAAAATTTTGGACGACGGCCGATACAAGGATGCCGCCAAGGCCT
>DAIDJH010000233.1 GCA_027451425.1 Bdellovibrionales bacterium
CGCAATGACGGCGTATGCGGCGTCAGGCGAGCAAAGCGCCTATTCAACCGAAGTTCCATTTACAATGCCGGCGAATTCGTCGCAATTTGCAGCGGTGTACATCAATCTGACGTCACAGAAAATCTCAACCGTTAAGCCGTAAAGCTTACTTCGGTGCGAATCCGCGGCGGATCGTGTTCTCGGTAACAACTCGCGCGTCCATGTATTGTAGCAAGTATTCGGGGCCGCCAGTTTTGCTGCCGAGGCCCGACATCTTAAATCCACCAAATGGATGGCGGCCGACCATCGCTCCCGTGATACCGCGATTGATATAGAGATTGCCGCATTGAAACTCGGTACGAACTTTAGCGATATTGGCGGGTGAACGAGAGTAGAGTCCGCCGGTTAAACCGTATTTGGTGGAGTTCGCAATTTCGACGGCCTCGTCGAGGTCGCGCGCTTTGATGATGGCCAGTACCGGTCCAAAAATTTCTTCTTGCGCGAGTTCTGAATTTGGGTCGACGTCGGCAAAAATGTGCGGACCAATGAAATATCCACCGGCGGGAGCGTCGCCTCGGTACACGAGGCGTGCGCCATGCGGGCCGCTTGCCGACATACCTTCTTGGCGGCCGGCGAATTTTTCAACCGTGCGCATGATGCGATCATAGGCTTCGCGATCGACGATTGGCCCCATATATGCGTGCGGGTCAGCCGCATCGCGAACGTAAATGCTCTTGGCGGCTTCGACAAGGCGGTGAACAAAACGATCATAATTTTCTTCAAGAACGATCACGCGGCTGCAAGCCGAACACTTTTGGCCTTGAAAACCAAAAGCGGAATACAGAACTCCGACGACAGCTTCGTCGAGATCGGCGTCTGAGTCGATAATGATCGCGTTTTTGCCGCCCATTTCGATGATGGCGCGTTTAACAAAACTTTGTCCTGGTTGAACAACGGCCGCTTGTTTTACAATTTCAAGGCCGACGGCGCGCGAACCGGTGAAGCTGATGGTGCGAATCGCGGGGTGTGCGACCAGATACGCGCCGACTTCTTCGCCCAAACCGGGCAGAAACGAGACCACGCCTTTCGGGCAGCCAGCTTCAAGTAGGTGGCGCATGAGTCGCGCGGCGATAAATGAACTTTGTTCAGCCGGTTTCATGATGCAGGTGTTACCGCTAGCAATGGTTGCCGCGACTTGACCGCATAGTATCGCAAGCGGGAAGTTCCATGGCGAAATCACCAGAGTTGGACCGCGTGGGACGTGTTCAAGGCGGCTGTCTTCACCCAAAACAAAGCTCACGCGTGTGCCGGCGCCGAGACGTTCGGCTTCGTTCGCATAGTATTCGCAGAAGTCGATCGCTTCGCAAATGTCACCGTCAGCTTCTATCCAAGTCTTGCCAACTTCGAGCACTTCGACGGCAATGAGCGAAAAACGTTCGCGTCTGAATATACTGGCGAGGTTTCGAAGAACTTTTGCCCGTTCGCTCGCGGGGGTGGCGCGCCAACTGTTAAAAGACTTTGTCGCGACTTCGACGGCTAAGTCGGCTTCGGATTGACCGGCCAGCTCAACTGTCCCCACCAGTTCATTTGTCGAAGATGGGTTTTCGCGCTCCAGTTTGGCTGGAGATTGCATTTTGTCTCGTGGTTGCACGTCTTTTCCGTCGATCACGGGTCGCACGATTCGCTTGGCCGATTGAGCGCGCACGGTGCGCAAGGCATCGGTCATCTGCGTGCGATTTTTCGCGATTGTCCAATCGAGAAGTGGTTCGTTGTAAAATCGGCCCGGCTCACGATCGGGCTCGGCTTTTGAAATCGTCATGACGGTGGACGGATTTTGTAGCAGCTTTTGTGTTGACACATTTTCGGCAAATTTCGATCGCAAAAACGACTCATTGGATGTGTTCTCAAGAAGTCGTCTCACCAAATACGCCATGCCGGGGATCAATTCTCCGATCGTGGCGTATTCGCGTACGCGATAGCCTTGTTTGACGAGGGCCTTTTTTATGGGGTCGGCCATCCCATAAAGCATTTGAATTTCGTACGCGCGCGAATCGACGCCTAAGCGTTTTGCCGTGACGATGGTGGAGGCCATCGAGCGCACATTGTGCGTGCCTGCGGCCAATCGTACCCATTGATGATCGGCGAGCATCGCTTGCGCGCACCGCTCGTAGTTGTGGTCGCTTTCGTGTTTGTTGGTGTAGACGGGAATGGGCCAACCCGCTTGGTCGCTCCACAAAACTTCTTGATCCCAATACGCGCCCTTTACAAGACGAACCGTGATCGGCGTGCCACGTTTTTTAGCAAACGCAATGAGCTTTTCGGTGTCAGCTAACGATTCGCGTAGGTACGCCTGTACAACGATACCAAAATGCGGGTACGAACGAAATTCTTCTTCGAGAAGAAGTTCTTGAAACACTTGTAGCGTCATATCTTTGAAGCGGAACTGCTCCATATCGACATTGACAAAAACGCCGCGTTCGCGTGCCAGCGAAAAAATCGGACGCAACCGCTCTTTTAAAATTCGTACCGAATCGTCCCACGCTTTTTCGGACACTTGTGAATAAAGAGCCGTGAGTTTCACCGAAATATTCACTTTTGGGATGGGCCCGTGATTATCCGTATCGATTTGCGGATTTGCCGGCCACGTTTCAGCGTCGCGGTACAATCGTTCGATAAGATCCAGGTAGCGCGTTTGATATTCAAGCGCTTCTTTTTCTGAGAGCGTTGCCTCGCCGAGAAGATCGGCGGTGAAGCAAAGTGAATTTTCGCGAGCCTTTCTTAAAATCGGCAGAGCGCCTTCGGGGTTTTCACCAGTGATAAACATTTTCGCCATTTGTGTGACATTTTTTCGAATGGCACCGGCCATGAGACCGGGAGCTAGCGAACCCACTCCCAAGCCAAAACTCAAAATGCCGGAGGCATCGTCGCCCAGATCGGCAAAATATTCTTTGAGGTGTCGCGCCACTTCGCCGCTCGAATTTAGATAGGGCAAGACGTCGACGAAACGGAACATGCGCGTTTTGAACTGTTCATTTTTCATGCTCCAGTCCATGATGCGGCCATACCACCAATCTTTGTTAAAAATGGAGGATGAATCGCTTTCGATCAGTTGAAAAATGCGTTCGCCGACTTGTTGAACTTCGGCTTCATAATCGCTACCGCCCGCCGATGTGGACGTGCTGACAAATTCGTGACTATTCATAGCCTTGGTTTTCTAGGAGCGCTAACAAGCCGTCAATATGATTTTTCGGTACAATGACGAGCATACTGTTGACCGTGGGTTTGTCTGTCGCAGCATTCTCTAAGGTCTGCCGAACATTAGCCACAATAGTGGCGTTTCGGCCCTTCATT
>DAIDJH010000234.1 GCA_027451425.1 Bdellovibrionales bacterium
ATGAAAAGCAAGACATGCTCAAACGCACAGTCAAAGCTTTAAGATTGGCGCTCACTATGTTGGAGGGGGGGCAAGACGATAACGTTGAGTCTCTGAAAAAGGCAAAGTGATGTGGACAGATTTTGTGGTACGTCGAGTGTTCGGTTATAAGGGTGAACGGCTCCGCGATTTTTTTGATCAATTGGAGCTCGATCACGTCATTCCTAAATTACTGCTTTACATTTATGAAATTGGCGCGTGTGAAAACGTTGTTTGGGTCGTTGCCGATGAGTTTCGAAAAATGCATTCGCTCGAGACGAAAATTGAAATTGAGCCAGAGCAACAGATGCATCGGCATCTGCGCATTCAGGCGGTCAAAGATATAAACGAGCAACGGGTGCGTGAGCTTGTGAATTTATTCGATGAAAGACTCTCAATGGCCGTATCCGTTGAATGGAGCGGTCAAAATACAATGGCGTGGCCGATTCTAAGCGTAAAAGACCAATCCGTTCTCGCCTACGTTTTTATGACGGGCGTGAAAAAAACCGATGTGCCGCGCTTACAAAATCGCATCGGCCGAGACCTGTCTTTTATGTGTAAACATATTGGATTTAGCATTCAGCATTGGCATGTGCAGCGCCTATCTTTTCTCGACGACCTGACGGGGCTTTACAATCAAAAATATCTGGCGCTCGTCCTCGAAAACGAAATTTTGCGTTCGCAGAGAAACGACTCGAAATTTTCCGTCCTTTTTATGGACATCGATTATTTTAAAATGGTGAACGACACAAGGGGGCATTGGGTCGGATCACATCTTCTTGTTGAGATCGGTCGCGGCATCAAGCAAAATTTGCGAAAGAGCGACTATGCGTTTCGCTATGGCGGCGATGAGTTTGTCGCCGTGCTGCCGGGGACGACGGCGGAGGGCGCCATGGTCGCGGCTGAACGCCTGCGACGCTCGATAGAGACGACGGACTTCGTCATTGACGGTCAACATTTGAAACTTACAATGAGTTTGGGGCTCGCGTCCTTTCCCGATCATGCAAAAACTCATAAAGATATAATAAAAATGGCAGACGAAGCGATGTATTGTGGTAAAAACAAAAGCCGAAATATCGTTTTTGTCGCGAGCTAGGCTCGGTTTGGCAAATAGCACGCCAAGCGCGTGAGCGGACATGAAAAGAAAAATCAAACTTGTCGTTAGTGATTTACATTTAGGTGCCGGGCGATTTCTTGAAGATGGTCGATTGAACCTTCTCGAGGAGTTCTATTTTGACGAACGCTTCGCCGAGTTTTTGCACTATTACACGACCGGCGCGTTTGCCGATCACGAAGTGGAAATTATTTTAAACGGTGATATTTTCAACTATCTACAAACCGATTATAAAGGTCATTACTTAACTGTTATCACCGAAAATGTGACGCTCGATCAGACCCGCCGTATTGTTCGGGGCCACTCCATTTTTTTTAACGCGCTCAGGGATTTTGCCGCGAAAGAAGGTAACGAAGTCACTTTTGTCGTTGGTAATCACGACCAAGGATTGTTATGGCCAGCCGTGCGCAACTTGTTAAATGAAACAATTGGCAAAACGGCCCGGTATAAAAACATCGTTTATTATTTTGATGGCGTGCACATCGAACACGGCAACATGCATGAAGCCGCCAATCGTACCGACCCACGCAAATTCTTTTTGAAAAAAGATTTGCCGGAGCCCATTTTGAACTTGCCATTCGGTTCATTCTTTTTCGTGGAATTCGTAATGCCATTGAAGCAAACGCACCCGAATGTCGATAAGGTGCGGCCATTTAAAAATATGATCCGGTGGGGATTCGTGTTTCAGTCGTGGTTTACCATGAAGGCCGCCGCGAATTTGATCGGATATTTTATGAAGAGCATGTTTTCTCCCGATCCCCGACGCATCTGGCGATTTAGGTGGCTGATGAAAATATTTTTTGAGAGTGCGGTATTCCCGGACTTAAGCGATTCAGCCAAGAAAATTCTTCGGGATGACCGCGTTCACACCGTAATTTTCGGTCACACGCATGTTTATGAATACCGGCAATTTGCCAATGACAAAGAATATTTCAACACAGGGACCTGGACGGAGGTCACGTCACTCGATGTCGCTTCGCTTGGGCGCATTACAAAACTGACCTACGTTATTATTGAATACCCCGAAGATGAAGGGCAGCGCCCGCGCGGGCGTCTCAAGGAATGGCGTGGCTATCATCGAATTGAAGATGACGTCGCCGTTTAACTGGCACAAAATATATCTAGACGGGGTTTGTGGTGGGCAACAGTGATGAACAGCCTTTAGATAAGACCAGCGTTGTTCAAAGCGACACGTTCAAGGTTCGAATTGCGCAGGCGGGTGAGTCTCCGCCGTGCCTTGTTTTACTTGTCGGCCCGGCAAATGAAGTGGGCCGGCAGTGGCCGCTTGAATCCAGCGATCTCATCATCGGCCGTGTCCCGACCGCTCACGTTCACATCGAAGATAAAAGCGTGAGCAAATCGCACGCGAAAGTGCTGGTTGCCGGCGGAGAAGTGTCGCTGATTGATCTTGAGTCCACCAATAAAACGATTATCAACGATCGAATTTTGACGCCACTCCAACCTTACAAGTTGAAGAACAACGATCAAATCAAGTGCGGCAATATCATTCTAAAATTTCTTGAGCGAGGCAACATTGAGACGGTATCGGTCGCGCAGACATTCAATAAGGCATTGATAGATCCCTTGACGGGAATTCACAATCGCGGCGCTTTGAATGCTGCTGGCGTTGATATATTCAATAAGTCGCGCGTCCTTGGCCATCCTCTTGGGGTGATCGTATTTGACATCGATTTTTTCAAGAAAGTGAACGATACATACGGCCATCCGGCCGGAGATTACGTTTTAAAAGAACTCGCCCGCGTGGTTCGTGACACCCTTATACGTGGCAATGACTACTTTGCGCGCTATGGGGGCGAAGAGTTTTGTCTTTTGGTGCTCGGGTCGCCACTCAAACAAATTGATGAGATCTCGGAGCGAATCCGCAAAACCATTCAAGAACACAACTTTGTTTATGAGGGGACTAAGCTGCCCATCACAATTTCTATCGGGTTTTCACTGATCCAGCCGAACGACAAAGGCTGGAGCGACATTTTTTCTCGTGCCGACAAGGCCCTCTACAACTCCAAAAATAGCGGCCGCAATAAAGTCTCATCAATGTAGGCGGTCCCAATCCGCGCCTGGACCTGGTGCACTTTTCTATCTCAAAAGTGATACCAAGTTGGCGGCGGTGACACCGACAGTCTGCTAACTCCGCGACTCCACGATCAGCGCGCCTTTGGCCCGCACTTTG
>DAIDJH010000235.1 GCA_027451425.1 Bdellovibrionales bacterium
CATCGAACAACCCTGAACTTGGTGATGCAAAAGAAGAAATTGAAGTCGGCTATAAGGGTAATGGACTTAAAATTGGTTTTAATGCGAAATACATTATGGATGTTCTAACGAGCATAGATGAGGATGAAATTTCTTTAGATCTTAAAGATCAACTTTCACCAGGCGTTATGAGACCAAAAGTAAATAAAGACTATACTTGTGTCATTATGCCCATGCGCATTTAGTTAAGACACATAAGCCCGTGACGAACTAAATGTACGTTGAGAAAACCGAGCTTGAGAATTTTAGAAATTACAAAAACCTTGTATTGAATTTTAATTCAAAGGTTAACCTCGTTCTTGGTAAAAATGGCGAAGGTAAAACCAATCTTCTTGAAGCTATTCACTTCGGTTTTACAGGCATGCCATTACGCTTTGCTACAATTAAAGATTTACTTCGTAATGAAAATCCAGAGGGTGATACTCGGGGATTAGCCCTCTATTCTAGAGTGAATTTGGAAATCAATAGAAATGAGTCAAAAGACATAATCTCTACTCGAATTGTAGAACAAAAGCGCCGGGTTTTCTTAAACGACAAGCCTGCAACAATTAAAAGTTTAAGTCCATTTCAAAGTACAATCGTTTTTACTCCTGAAAGTTTATCGGCCGTAAAAGAAGGTGCGGCACAAAGGCGGCGATTGCTCGACGAGATTTGGATGACGGTTTCACCTTTGGCTGGCGAAATTTTAAATGATTATCAAAAAGCCCTCGTTTCTCGAAATAAAGTCCTAAAAAATGGCATTAAAGGCGGCTTGTCCCGGGGTGAGCAAAAGCATCTTCTTGAAAGTCTCAATCATTCATTTTTACCTCTTGCGACAGAGGTCAGTTGGGGGCGAATTCAGGCGGCAACGCGCGCGCTCAATGCGGCAAATGAGGCTTACTCAACCTTACTTAAGGGCAACGCTGTCGATTTACGCGTCGACTATAGCATATCTGCTCAAAGCGCAATTGATTGGTCGAAGAATCAGGTTTATGATTGTTTGGTATCAAGGTTAAAAGAGCTGCAAGCGACGGAAATACAGGTTGGCGCGAGTTTGATCGGCCCGCACAAACACGATGTGCGTTTTTTTGTTAACGGCAAAGACGCCCGCGTTTTTTGTTCCCAAGGTCAACAGCGCGCAGTCGTCTTAGCATTTAAGGTGGCACAGGCGCGACTCCACAGAACTTGTCGAGGTCATGAGCCAATTCTTTTACTTGATGACGTGTTTTCGGAGCTTGACTCAATTCGACGAGAGCAGCTTTTGCTGCTTTTGTGTGAGCGACGAGGACAAATGGTTTTGACAGCAATCGATGACTCGGTGCCAGCAGGCCAGTTTGGTTCCGATGTTTCGATATACCGCGTACATAAGGGGCAAGTGACTTAGCAGGATGGAACTCGTGCCAGAAAATCAAGCAGTTAATACAAGTCAAAAAAATTACGATGCCGCTTCAATCCAAATACTTGAAGGACTGGAGGCTGTTCGTAAGCGACCAGGCATGTACATTGGTGATACCGAGCTGCGAGGTTACCATCACCTTGTTTCTGAAATTGTAGATAACTCAGTTGATGAAGCGCTGGCCGGATTTTGTAAAAATATTCTTGTCACTATCCACGCCAATGGTGCGATTTCTATAGAAGACGATGGACGCGGAATACCAGTAGATGCGCACGCGAACGGTAAATCTGCGCTTGAAGTTGTAATGACGGTCCTTCATGCCGGCGGGAAATTTGATCATTCAACTTACAAAGTTTCAGGCGGTCTTCACGGGGTTGGAGCTTCAGTTGTCAATGCGTTGTCTGAATTTTGCACGGTAGAAGTCAAGCGTTCGGGCGCAATTTACAGACAAACTTTTGAAAAAGGAATTCCTCAGGGGCCGGTAGAAAAAATCGGCGAAACCACAGCTACAGGAACAAAAACCACATTTAAACCGGATCCGCTCATTTTTAAGGGTGAGAACATGAAATTCGATTTCTCTATTCTCGCCAAACGCTTTCGCGAGCTTGCGTTTTTAAATGCGGGCCTACGAATTGTTCTTAATGACGAGCGAATTGGGAAGAAAGAAGAGCTTCATTACAACAGAGGCATTGTTGAATTTATAACGCACATGAATGAATCGAAAAAAACGGTTCATTCTGAAGTGATTTATTTCAAGGCGGAGCGCGATGGTGTTGAAGCAGAAATCGCCATGCAGTGGAATGACTCGTACACTGAATCAATTTATACGTATTGCAACAATATAAACACGATTGAGGGCGGAACACACCTCGTGGGATTTCGATCCGCTCTCACGCGCACGGCTAACGCCTATGCCGTCGAAAACAAGTTGATCAAAGATCTTGAGGGAAGTCTCGAGGGCGAGGATATTCGCGAAGGCCTTTGCGCCGTGATCAGCGTAAAGGTTCGCGAACCACAATTTGAAGGCCAGACAAAAACCAAACTCGGCAATGCAGAAGTAAAAAGCATTGTCGAAACACTAACCAACGATCGTCTAGCGGATTGGTTCGATCGTAACCCGGCTCTAGCAAAAACAATTATTGGGAAATGCGTCGAGGCAGCGCGAGCGCGGATGGCCGCACGCAAAGCGCGCGATATGGCGCGACGTAAAACAGCGCTTGATTCGGGAGCGCTTCCCGGGAAAATGGCCGATTGCCAAGAATCTGATCCTGCGTTGTGTGAACTGTATCTTGTCGAAGGGGATTCTGCAGGCGGTTCGGCAAAACAAGCGCGCGACCGTAAGACGCAAGCGGTGCTCCCGCTGCGAGGAAAAATTTTAAACGTAGAAAAAGCGCGTTTCGATAAAATGCTTTCGAACGAAGAAATAAAAACTATGATTTCGGCGCTTGGCACAGGCATCGGGCGTGATAACACGAACATTGATAAAGCCCGATATCACAAAATCATCATTATGACCGATGCCGATGTCGACGGATCCCACATTCGAACGCTGATATTGACGTTCTTTTATCGTCAGTTGCCCGAATTAATTGAGCGTGGCTATGTCTACATTGCTCAGCCTCCGCTGTACAAAGTGAAGAAGGGCAAGGGCGAAGTTTATTTGAAAGATGAGCCGGCCCTTCTTGAACACCTGCTGTCCTCATCTTTAAGCGAGATTAAAATCGAAAATATAAAAACGGGGTCAAGCGAAGCGGGTCTGAAAGACGCGGTTTTTGACATTCGAAAACTCAATGAGATTTTAAAAACGATTTCAAAACGCTACGACCGCGACATTCTTGTTCAATTTTTACGGAATCAAATCGATCTTTCAAAAATTTTGAACTCTGAGGCAGAAATCGAAAGTG
>DAIDJH010000236.1 GCA_027451425.1 Bdellovibrionales bacterium
ATTTTATGTCGTTCATGCCAATGGAGAATACTCCAACGTCGCGCAAAGCCTGGATCTCAATAAAGGGCGCCCAAAATCAAACATCATTGCAATCCCAACAGTAGAAGAAACAAGACGCCTGCTCAACTGATGACTGCTAACAGTCGCTCTTCGCCGCGCGAAGCGCCTCTTCGCGCGTTTGGATTTCGCCGCGCAGTTGTTTTCGATAAAGTTCTGTAAGAATTTCGCCGAATTTTGGTCCAGGTTTGAACCCTAAATTTTTCAAATCATCTCCGCTTAAAAATGGTCGAGGCAATTTACCTGAAGAATCCGCCAAATTGAGAAATCGATCGAGAGTGTCGGCCATCCGCCGCTGCGGCAGTAAACCAATCGACTCAAGCGTAAAGCCAAACTCAGACAAAAGCGGACCATCTTCAGTGTTGAGGATTAAAAGTGCGTCTTCACCGCCGGATTTTATCGTTTCGACACCACGAACTAAAAAACTCACCCGCTCGCGGCTAGCTCGTGAAAGTGCCAAGTGTTCGAAAAGATTTAGCTGAACGGCGCCATGTTCTTGCTCCAATACAACCATGAGGGAGAGGATCATTTCAAGCGAACCCACTCCAGAAAGAAGTGACAAAGCCTCTAAAAATTTTTGACGTAAAAGTTTGCTCTCAACAAACTGAAACGTTGTAAAAATCGCGTGAAAAAGCCGTGTGTCGATTAAAGTTGAAAAGCCTGCGGCAACTCGGCGGGACTGGGCTAAGCGTTCAAGTTCGGCCGTGATACGTTCGCGCGACACCACGCTAATTTCATCCGCAAGTTCATGAATTGCACGCAAGGTATCGGCGTCGATTTGAAATCCAAGTTGGGCGGAAAATCGAACCGCTCGCAAAAGTCGAAGCTTATCTTCGGCAAATCGTTTCTTCGGCTCGCCCACCGCGCGGACAACGCCATTTTTTAAATCTTTGAGCCCGTCCACATAATCGATTACACGGTCATTTTGAATATCGAAAAAAATTGCATTAACTGTAAAATCCCGTCGCTTGGCGTCTTCTTCGGCATTCGAAAATGAAACGGATTGTGGATGCCGGCCATCGAGATAGTCTCCATCAGAACGAAATGTCGCGATTTCGATTTTGTCGCCATGCTGAGCAGGTTTTTCGCCACCGTCAACAGGGATCATCATAATGCCGAACTGCTTGCCGATATCGAGCGCGTTTGGGAACAGTCTGCCCAAGTCATCCGGTCGCGCGTCCGTCACAATATCAAAATCGTGCATTGACCGACCGAGAAGCGCATCACGTACCGCACCACCGGCTAGAAACGCGACATATCCCCGCGCATTCAACTTTTGCACAATTGAAATAACCTGTTGCCAATGTGGGTGTTTCGCAAATATCTCTCGCATTACTGATGATTGTACTGGGAGTCGGCTTGTGTCACAAGATCTTCAAGACAACCTTCATGAGGTCTTGACCAAAAATGGCTTTGAGCATTTTGGCTGGGCCGCACTGTCGCCCGCGTTGTCGCTTGCCCATTATGAGTCATGGCTCGCGCATGGCTACAACGGCGAAATGACTTATCTCGAACGCCATCTGCCGATGAAAAAAGATCCTGAAAAATGGCTCATGTCGCGCATGCCTTCAAAATTTGGTTCAGCCAATTCGGCCATTGCTGTGGCCGTACCGTACAAAATCGGCAATCGGCCGGAATCATTAAAATCGCTAACGATTGCCAAATATGCGCGCGGTGAAGACTATCATATTTGGTTACATAATCGATTGACCACGGCTGTTGCGGACCTAAAAAAGCAATTTCCAAATGATGAATTTCTCGTCGCAACCGATTCGCAGCCAATATTGGAGCGCGACCTTGCTTACCGCGCCGGTCTTGGTTGGTTCGGCAAAAACACATGCCTCATTGATCAGCGCCGCGGGAGTCTTTTTCTCCTCGGCGAAATTGTAACGACCCTACGCGCGCCGATTGCGGGCGTCCCCCATCCCGACCGTTGCGGAAATTGTCGTCGTTGCATTGACGCCTGCCCCACGCAAGCGATCGTAGCGCCTCGCGTGATTGATGCACGCAAATGCATTTCGTATTGGACGATAGAATCCAAGAGCGTCCCTCCGCCAGAGTTGCGAGAAAAATTCGGCGCACATTTTTTCGGTTGCGATATCTGTCAGGATGTCTGCCCGTGGAATCAAAAAGTGATCACATCCATGCCACAAGAGCGGGACGTCACTGAACAAACCGATGACCGCGCCAACCTCATAGACGAATTGCGCTGGGTACTCGAAAGTAGTTCTTCGTTGTTGGAGAAACAACTTGAACGCACACCATTGTCTCGCGCCCGCGGGTTCGGCCTCAAACGAAACGCCATGATAGTTTGCGCGAATCTCAAACTAACGGAATTGCGCGAGCTCATATCACGATATGTCACAGACTCTCGTCTAGGTGAGCTTGCATCTTGGGCACTCCATGAGATTGACTGTTAATAGAGGCAAATCCTGATGAGCGATAAATTTCTGCCGGTTCGTGTGAGTACTTTTCGTGGCGACACCAAAATCAAATTCAATGTTTACGTCAAAGTCGCCGGCCGACAAGTTCTTTTTTGCCGCGAAGGCGATAGTTTCGAGGGCCAGAGGCTTGAACGTCTACGCGGTAAAAAGCTATCCAGATTATTTATTCCGTCCGAAGAGTTGCCGGCATACGAAAACTATCTGGCGAAAAACTTAAAAGAAGCTTTTGCCGAAAGTGACCAACAGTCGCTTCAAACAAAGCTTCAGATTGCACATGGGTTACTGCAATCCGCCACCGAAGATCTAATGGAATCACCCGGCGACGAAATTCTTTACATGGCGATGAGAGTTCGGGTTGAAAGATTTGTGAAGCTCTTTGCACGTGAACCTTCGGTGCTTCACTTTTTTCTCGATTTGAAAAATGTGGATTTTAGCGTGGCCCAGCACGGGGTGAATGTCGCGGCTCTGTCACTTGCCATTGCACATGAAGTCCCAGCCGCTGAGCAGCGGGCACTACAGATAGTGCCGATGGTGATAGGTGCACTCCTGCATGACATAGAACACACATACAATAACATTGATTTTTCTCGGCCACTCGATCAACTCAGCAAGGCGGAAAAGGCGCTGCATAAAAAACACGCCATGGCTGGTTACGAACGTCTGAACCAATATCCGCATTTTGACCCTTTGACATTGATCGTGGTTTCAGAGCACGAAGAAAATATCGACGGCAGCGGTCCGCGCGGCAAACACGAACGGGAACTTGATCTTTTATCAATGGTGGTTGCCGCCGCGAATGCC
>DAIDJH010000237.1 GCA_027451425.1 Bdellovibrionales bacterium
CGGTTGAACCGATTAGGCTTTTACCGCGCTCGGCGAGAAACATTTCAGACGGGTTGTCGACTTCTTCAAGCCCTTGCCCGTTCATTTGAAAAACGCCGAGTTCATTCGTTGGACCGAAGCGATTTTTTTGCGCGCGCAGAAGACGAAATTGGTAATTTGCATCGCCCTCAAACGACAACACGGTATCGACCATATGCTCAAGAGTTTTCGGACCGGCAATCGAACCGTCTTTGGTGATGTGCCCCACCAAAAAAATCGCGATGTTTCGGCTTTTCGCCACTGCCATCAAGCGACCGGCGCACTCGCGCACTTGCGAAACCGTTCCCGGAGCGGATGCGATTTCATCCAAATAAATCGTTTGAATCGAGTCGACGATCAACACTTCGGGGTTTTCGCTTGCCACCAGTTCAAGAATATTCGTGAGCCGGCTGTCGCTTGCGACTTTTACCTGTGCCGTTTGAACTCCCAGACGTTGCGCGCGCAGAGCGGTTTGTTCGACGCTTTCTTCTCCCGAAACATACAAAACGCGATGATCTTCGCGGGCCAATTGGCCAGCCATCTGCATCAGGAGTGTGCTTTTGCCAATCCCAGGGTCGCCGCCGAGTAGAATATAGCTGCCGCGCACAAGTCCGCCGCCCAGCACGCGATTGAGTTCTTTCATACCGGTCGACCAGCGCTCGGCGTTTTTAACCTCTATTGCGGAGTCAAGTGCGATCGCCTGAGCGACCAGGCGTTCGTCCGATGACGGGCCGACTGTCCATGAGCGCGCGCCTTTTGGCGCCTTAGCTACTGTTTCTTCGACGAGCGAGTTCCACGCGCCGCAATCACGGCATTGGCCCTCCCATTTCGGGCGTTCGGATCCGCAATTTTGACAGACAAAAATCGATTTCGTTTTCATTGAGTTATGCCCTCAGATCGCCTACCATTTTTGAACAGCGCCATGATTATAGCCTTACCGTTTGTTTTTTCATTAATTTGTCATCCCGCCGCGCATGCCGTCACTACGCCGGCCCCGGCCAAACCGACAATAACCAAGCCCGCCGCAACAACACCTGATAGCAAATCCGCCGACGACGTCAAATACTTCAAGCTTGGGCTTACAGCAGAACAGAAAAAAAAATGGCCGGATGCAAAAAATGATTTCACTATGGCGTTGCAACAAGACACGCTTCTCGCGGCGGAAGTTCACGAAAAAATAGCCGAAGTTGACGAGAAGGCCGGCAATTTGCACCAGGCTCTAGATGAGCTGCAAAATTGCTTAGCCGCCAAACCCAATCCAACCGTGAGTATCGAAGCGCGGTTTCACATGAGTGAAATTGAACTCAAGGTCGGCAAGCTGGGGCAGGCGATGTCCAATCTGCGGTTTTTGGAGCGACACTCCCGACATTCTCCGCGATATCCCGACATTCTCGCTAAACTTCTTGAGGTCGAACTTAAAGATAACAGGCGATACCTCGCGTGCCGGTGGGCGAGAAAAATCTACGGCCAATTCCCGGTACAGGCGGACGTGCTCGATTGGGGGGCCGATCTCGTTGAAGACAAAATCGACGGGCAAAAAGTGGGCTGTGTGCCGTCGCAACGGGATGTTGAAACGCGGATGAAGCGGTTGCAACTGGCGGGGCGCGAAGACTTGGCGAAAAGCGAAATCGATCAACTCCGCAAACGGGCGGCGTCGGACAAAGACAAGGCTGAAATCATGCGCGCGGATATGCTTCTTGTGCAGTACTACGAGATGCAAGGGTACCCGTACGAGGCGCTGCAAATTCTTGCTAAATACTACGATCAGAAAAAAAATGAACTCAAGTATCAAGAAGAACTCGGCCGTGTGGCGGCTCAAGCGGGGGAATTTCAATCGGCAATCGGCGCGTTTAACAATGCCTATCATTTAAGCCCGCGTTCGCGCTCCGGGCAAAAGGCGGCGTTCAACGCGGCTTATTTAAGCTATCAAATTCAAGATTATGATGGAGCTGAACGGCGCTTTATCAAATTGATAAAGAGGAATGCGTGGTCAAAACTTGCCATCGAAGCGCAATGGCAAATCGCTTGGATTGAATATCTCAAAGGGCATTACGATAAGGCCGAAAGGTCTTTTCGCGAATTGTACCAGAGGCGAATTGTCTACAGCCGTCATTGGCGGCATCACGTTCGGCGGTGGGTGAAGTATCCCTACCGAAATGAGCGCACTCATTATTGGCTAGCCATGACGCTTTTTCGTGAAAAAAAATATGACGAAGCAAGTGAATTGTTCAACCGTTTGGCATCAGCTTCAGATTTGAGTTTTTATGGATTTTTGGCAAAAAGTCGATTGGCGCAAATTCCGGCGACTCAAACGGCGCCGATCCCTGCTCGGGGCAATTTACCTCCGGGCGATACGACGGTCGCTGACGATGCGGGGCCGCATCTGACCGCTCCTACCGACGCAGACGCCGATTCAAATGCAACTGGCGGCGGCGATTCATCAGTTGGGCCGCAACTGAAAGCCGGCCAAAGTTCTGACGACGAACCGCAATCGGAGCCGGATGCCAATTCAACCGATTCGGACAACACTGGGAGCGCCGCCGAACCTGATATCAACGGTGAAATTGTTCAAGCCAGTGATTTCAAAGATCCGCGGCTTCGTTTGCGTTTCACGCGTGCAAGCGAATTGATGAAGCTGGGGCTCTCGGATTGGGCCAAAGGTGAACTTTACGAAATCGAGCGGCGCACGCGCAATAAGACGTATCTCAATATGTTGATGAGCGCGTACGTGAAGGCCGGTTCATTTGACCGGGCGATGCACATTGCGCAGCTCCCAAAATTTGAGCGTGATCGCCAGAATGGCGGATTGAGTGGCGCGCGTGAGCTGTGGGAATTTGCGTTCCCGCGTGCGTATTCTCCCGCCGTGGCAAAATTCAGCACACGGTTTGGCGTACCAGATGAAATCGTGTGGGCCATCATGCGGGCGGAGAGTCGTTTCAACCCAAATGCGATTTCGCCAGTGGGTGCGCGAGGCCTTGTTCAATTGATGCCTTACACGGCGGAGCAGTTGGAAAAATTGTTAAACCATCCGGCTGTCGACGAAGCAAAACTTATAGATCCTCTAACGAACATTGAGCTTGGCTCGCGGTATTTGGCGCGACTTCTTAAAATATTTGATAACTTCGTTCCACTTGTGGCGGCGGCGTACAACGCAGGCCCGCATCGCGTCTACTCGTGGCTCAGTACGTTTGGCAATCTCGATATGGACGAATTTGTAGAGCACATCCCGTTTGTCGAAACACGCAATTACGTCAAGAAGGTTGTGCGAA
>DAIDJH010000238.1 GCA_027451425.1 Bdellovibrionales bacterium
CTTGAATTTAAAAACGTATTCATAGTGGGGATGGAGGAGGGGCTCTTCCCCTCAAATCAGAGCCTAAACGAATCGGAAGGCGATCGCCTCGAAGAAGAGCGACGTCTATGTTACGTTGGCATGACCCGTGCGCGAGAGAATTTATTCTTAAGTTACGCGCGCTCTCGCCGCGTATACGGTCAAGAAGAAGTGCGCCCCCATAGCCGTTTTTTGGGTGAAATCCCCGAAGAATATGTAGCCGCCAATTCGTCATTGAAAAAGCCCGCGTTCTTGCAAAGATTCGCCGACAAATTCGCAAGCGGTGGATTCGCGCAAAATAATAACGCCGGCTCAAGTCGTGCCAACGCTGCCACAAAAACGGCACGCCCAGAAAAGCACTGGTCGACGGATGAATTTCATCGCGAGAGTTTTTCTGACGAAAGCTTTGAAGAGCCATCAAGCCAAGCCGAATTCAAGCGTGGCCAACGCGTGCGTCATCCGATTTTTGGTGTGGGTTCAATTTTTCAAGTCGAAGGCAGCGGGGAGCAAACGAAAGTTTCCGTTCTTTTCTCCGACAAATCTCTGAAGAAATTCATGGCCAAACACGCCCGCCTCGAGATTGTGGGATAGTAAAAGCCCCTATTGCGGTGCAGAGTTCATTTTCGTTGCCGTAACGACGACCGGCGCAAGATTTGTTTCCGGCGCCGATGCGCTTGTCGCCGCCGGCGCGGCTGGAACCGCCGCAAGCGCAGCCGGAACCGTCGGAGCCGTGCTAACCGTAGTGGCACTCATACTCGGCGAAATTGGCCCGCTTACATATCCATATTTCGGGAGCACCATCGCCTGTCGTGCCGTGTTCAAAATATTGAAGTCAACTGGGATTTTCGTTTTCCCCATAGCCCGCAATGCATTTATGCCTTGGGGGCCACGCATAAACATACGAGCAAGGCGCTGTGTTTGCGGATCACTTGATTTCGCCATCACTTGCACAACATAACTCTGCGGCAACACCGCTAAATAATTTGCGGCGACATCAGCGTCCACTTTTATAGCCGTGTCGGTAGGCAGATTTACGGTCTGCACGATAACAAGCTTGCGCACGCCCACGGCGGTCTTTTGTCGAAGAGTGACTTTGTATTTACGAATACCGTACTTTGCATCGTCGGCAGCTCGCTGCTGCTGGCCTTGATCGCCGCCGGTATCCACGGCCAAAACTTCATCCTTATAAACGTGAATATTAACTGGCATCTCGACTGTCTGACCTTGAGCGTTCACAACCTGATCGTACCCATCCGAAATAAACAAATTTCGAATTGTCAGGTCGCCGACGTCATCGATTGCCTTATCATCAGGCTCTTTGATCAATCCAGTGATTCCGTTTGGAGAGCTGACGCCCGGTCCGAAATAGGTCGCCGTGCGATTTTGGCAATCCATTGTCACGTGCATGATCGATGGAGAGTTGAGCGTTGCCGCATTCGCCGTCTGCAATTGTTTCGCCGTATTTTGCACTGGCAGTTGCGTATAGATCACATCATTTCGTGGAGTCGTGGTATTCGCGGCAAAACTATCAGACACAAGAACGGTTCGCACCACCCACGTCGGGTCGTTTTGATCTAACTTACCGAGCGTATCCACCAGTTCACTGTTGACATTGATGACCAATTTGTCGGATTGGCACATTTTGGTTAAGCGCCAATCCCAAAATGTTTCCGATTTGCCGTTTGCATCTAAGTATGTAGGAGCATGCCCGCTTCGACCGCATCCAGACAAAAATGCAAGAGCCGCAATAAGAGCAATGCCGCCCAATATAAGCTTACTGCGGGATGATGGATCTATCGAAAGTTTGCGCGAAGACATAGCTACTCCTTAGGAATATGGTCGAATTTATAGCAATCTCGATGCCGCAATCTTTATGGTTCACGCGCTATTTACGGTAAATTTTGCGAATTTCAGTGCCAAAATTCGGCGCGCACGCCAAAAAATGGCGCACTTTCAGCGTTTGTCGAGCCCCATTCCGTCACTTTCATACCTCCGTGCATGTCGATGCATAACTTATTAATTTCAGTGAGAAAGCGCTGGAACACGCCCAGCACTCGCTAAAAGTTTTTCGCCTGTCAAAGTCATCGACACACTCATGGTTAGCCATTTACCTAAATAATTTCATATGGTTGTACTATTGACCCACATCCTATCCTGGCGGAGCGATTTTTGTTCTAAGAAACGTTAGATCAAGGAGGCTAGAATGAAAAATCTATTCCTGTTTGTCATGGTTGCCATGACGACAAGCTGGGCCGCTCCATTTATTATGGGCGCAGGGCAATCGGCACTGGCATCATCGGATGCGAATGCACAAGATGCAAGCACAAGTGATGCTCAAAACCAGGCCGCTGCCCAGGCTGTATTTACAGTAACAACGCCCCCCAATACGCGTTTGTCAGCTAATAGAGAGCAACGAAGCCACATTGGGGTTAAACCCGAGCGCCCCCGTCCACCCCAAATGCCGCTTGGAGCCGCCCGTGCAAATATGCAGTGCCGCGGTCCAAACGACCCGCGTTGCAAGCACAACGCAAAGGCAACTAAAAAATTGGCGAAAAGTACTTCTAAAAAGACTCAACCAAAACAACGGCAAGCTCAACGTCATCAGCAAACAGACGCCAATAATGATAACACAAGCAATTCGCTCATCCCCATCAATGAGCAATATGCCTACAAGAACACCACTTATTGGCTCAACAAACCCACCGTTAAAACGGTAAAAGCTTATGACGCCAAAACCGGCCGAGAGGTTGTCGCTCAAGAGACCACAACGTCTGCGACAATTTCATGCTGCGGCGATCAAACGACGATTTCAATTGATTCTTCGTCATTAACAAATCTCGCGACATTTCAACAATACATGCACTCACAAATTAATGAGCAACAGGCGACGCAGAAGAAACATGAGCGCGCGCTCGCGGACTGTAAGGTTGATCAAGACGGCAATAAACTGAGCGGCGACGACCGCTTCAGTTGCCTCGGGGATCAAATCATGAAAAAACCGAAAAGCGAACGCTTGGCCGCGCTCAAAAAATTAATCGATGATAATATCAGCGACGATCTTATCAGCGTCCATTCTAGCAAACGCGATCAAGCTCAATCCGAACTCGATGCTCTCGCAAATGCGGTGAGCGATAGCCACGATTTGTCGAAATATATCCATGGCAAAAAACGTGAGGCTCAAGACTTGAATAAGCTCGCTGAACTTGCCCAGCAGAGAGCGCAAATCCCCAACACGCCAGT
>DAIDJH010000239.1 GCA_027451425.1 Bdellovibrionales bacterium
CGGGCCTCGGTGCTCGCGGTTCACGGCGATACGGTGCACTGGCGCCTGCTCGCGCGCGGCGGCGCCGGTCCGCTGGTGCGGATGCTCGCGCTGGACGGGTCGTTGCAGACGGCTGCGGCGCCGGGCGTCGGCGGCGAGTTGCGCCGCTTTGGCTTTTCGAGCTTCGCGGTCGGCTTGTGCCAGGCGGGCCATTGTGCTTTGCAACTGTTGTCGCCGTTGTTCTTCGATTTGCTCCATGCGGAGCCGCGCGGCCTCGCGAGCAGTTTCCGAAGAAGTTGTTGTCGCGGCGCCGGCTGAGGGTAATGCCGTTGCGCTCGAAGGCGTTGCCGCTTTAGGCGCAGTCAAGGCTTCTTTTTGCGCATAAATTTTGCGTGCTTGCGCAACTTGCGATTCATTATCGTAAATTTCATAAATGAGCTTCTTGTTTTCTAAGTGAGTGAACACGTCATGTGGCTTTAGGTGATTCGATTCGAGTAGTTTCTGAAACTGCTTAAAGTTCCCGGTTTTGGCGAGTTTTGGCGGCGGCACGTAAAATTCAAGCTGCGCTTGCGGTGTATCCCAGTGAATCGAAAATTGACCTTCAAAAATTGACGAGTTAGGGGCGGTTTCTTCTAATAAGATTTTGGCGATTTTGCCGGAACTTTTATCACGCACGAAGACGTAAGCCGTTTCGGCTTTTTTACTGTCGGCATTCCATGCGGCGGAACCATACCGAACGAGCATTGAAGAAGACTCGGCCGACGATATCGGACTGGCCATTGTGATCGACGCTAAAAAACCAACGGAGCAAAAACACGTGAAGACGAGCGATAGTCGCATTAACTTAGCTTAACGAAAACAGGCATTACGGTCCAGTGATGATGACGTTCACTCTCTTGGTCGCGGCATTCATCAAGACGTTATGAACAAAGTCGTTAGTCGGCGGTGGCAAGAATGGAACGGATGGTTGCGGCAAAAGATTTGTAACCGGCATAGCTCCAGGTGGCGGTGGATTGCTGAGCGACGGCAGGTCTCCGGGCAGAAGCATATTGTTTGAAGCGGTCCCCGCCGAAATTGAAGCTGGATCCCGATGATGGTGATGGTCGTTTGTATCATTGCTGGGTGTGCTATTGTTTGGGGCGGTCGCTGGCTGACGAGGTGAGTTTGCGTCTGCGTTGGAGTCGGTATTCATCTTTGCCATAAAAGTATTCGACATTTGCGCGGGGGCGGTTGGGGGCTTAAACCCGGATAGTTGGCTCATGTGTCCGGCTGATACGAAAACCGATTGAGAAATCTGGCCCTTTGGCCCGGGCTGGCCAAACTCAACGTTCCCGCGAAAAGTGATTATGGTGCTGGTATTACTGGACTGATCGTAGCTGGTGATAAAATCCGTTCCACGAACGCCTGCCACAGCAGATGGGGTCTCAACGCGAAATTTATTCGCACCGTGATATTTCTGTTGAACGGTAGTGCGAATTTTGCCGTACAAGACGTTTAGAAGCACATTCTTTTTATTTTGGCTCGGCTTGTATTGATAAGCTTTAATGGCGAACTTCGAATTCGGCAAAATATTGATCACGTTGTTGTCGACCATGACGATTTTGGCGCGAGAATCGCCGCCGGTCATAATCGTGTCCTGTGGGTAGACCTTCTGGCCAATTTTAGCTTTTATAATCTGATGGGTGGAGAGTTGTTGGACTTTGACATTCCCTTTAACAACAGTGAAGACGCCGTCGATAGCTTGCGCTTGTGCAATGAAAGAGGGCAGAATCGCCAAGCAAAAGAATACTAAATAAATGTGGTTTCTTACGGCAAAACGGACCATATAAACATCCCCCACCGATAATGTCTTATCGGCAGGCGGGGCTTATCTCTTAAACTTGTTTCTCAAAATGAGATCAGAAATAACTGCCTTCATCCTCAGAAGGCTCATCGTCTGGATCTAGGGCATCGTCGTCATTTAAGCCGGCATCATCGTCCGCGTCGTCGTCTTCATTTGATACGGAATCGACTTCCTCTGCTTCGCTATCGATCATTTCATCGATAGCTTCAAATTCTACTGTCGCAGAGCTACCTAGCTCATCCTCCGAATCGTCCATTTCGGAGAGAAACGCGGCTGTAGCGGCTGCGCCACCAAATGCGCCGGCCGCAGCGGCTGTGCTGGGTTTAACACCAGATCGTTTTGGTGCAGAACGTTTTGCGGCTTTGCGTTTTGTTGTGACACGTTTTGCGCGGCGATTCGGTGTTGAGCGTCCGCGATTAGCCGATTTTTTGCCCGCTTTTTGGGAGCGTTTTGCTTTTTTAGTTGATCGAGTTGCTTTTGCTTTTCGTGCTTTTTTTCTTGCCATAATTCCCTCGTTTTGGTGGGCACACGCGCCTATTGATTATCTCTTTTTCAAAGAATTCGAGGGGACGGTCAACACAAAAATGAAAACCCGGCGCGAGAAGCGCCGGGTTCAGAGTCTATTGTCTAATCGAATCGGTTAGCCTTTGATCAAGTTGAGAGCAACCGAGTTCATTTGATTGGCTTGTGCCAGAGCTGCGGTGCCCGCTTGCAACAAGATATTGTTACGAGTGAGGTTGGCAGTCGCTTCGGCTACGTCCGTATCACGGATTCGGCTATTCGCGGCAGACAAGTTTTCTTCAGACACACCCAGGTTATTGACTGTTGACTGAAGTCTGTTTTGCAAAGCGCCAAGGTCCGAACGCATTCCGTTAATCCTGTCTTGAGCGTGGTCAAGTACCCCTAGGGCCTCTTGTGCGCCTTCTTTGCTTGCATAGTCGAGACCATCCAAGCCAAGAGCTGACAGTGTCGCCACGTTCTTATTTGCCTTGAAGGAAATCCTGTCTTCGAAGCTATGGTTGAAGATACCAACCTGGAAGTCAAAAGTCGGGGTTGATCCATCAAGAAGTTTTGTTTTGCCCCAAGTCGTCACTTTCGCGATACGCTGCAATTCCGACTTAAGCTGGTTGACCTCTTTGTTGATGTAACCACGCTCTTTATCGCCAACCGTGTCAGAAGCGGCTTGCATTCCCAGTTCGCGAAGGCGAATGACAATGTTACCGATTTCGTTAAGGCCACCTTCTGCCACTTGCACCATCGAGATACCGTCGCTGGCGTTGCGGTTAGCTTGACGCACCGATCGAATTTGCGCCTTTAAGTTTTCAGAAATTGCCAGACCGGCGGCGTCGTCAGCGGCTTTGTTGATGCGGCTGCCGCTTGAT
>DAIDJH010000240.1 GCA_027451425.1 Bdellovibrionales bacterium
CGCCAAACGAATTGCGCGGCCCACTCTGAATACCAAAATTGAACCTCCAACCGTTGAAGGTCTCGTTTCAGCCGATGGACTTTCTAGTGACAATGATTTTGAAAGCGTCGATTTGTACCTAAGTCGAATCGCGTCGAACCAAATCGGATCAAACAATTCACCCGAAATTTTATGGTGGGCCAATTATCGTCGTGCCCAACTTTGGGAGACTCAAGACCCCAACGTCTCGTGTGAAAATTTCGCGCAATTGGCGCAGCAACCGACCTTTCCTCTCCGAGATTTGGCTTTTCTTCGTGCTTACGACATTTGCCCAAAAGATAATCAAATCCCGGCCCGACTTGGAAAATTAACGCCGAATCAATTCGACCCATGGTACAAGAGCGTCGTAACAGCCGTTGATGTTAAACAGGCCGAACAAAAACACGATGAATCTAAACTTGCTTTATTATATCTACGGAAATCACGAGCTTCACTCCGCCGTGAAGAAAAAGTGGATTGGTGTTATAGAGCGTTGAAGGCCCTCGCCCGCTCGCGGCTTTCGCACGCTAAAATAATATCTCTGCAAGAGAAAATTCTCGCACGGATTTACAATTTATCGCCTAGTCGCAAACCCCACATTGATCGTGCCCAATATCTTTCTGCCGCGAATGATTTTCGTTTTCGTCGAAAATTTGCGCTCGCGCGCCATTATTATCTCGCCATACTCCATGACCGACATTTTGACGTCACAGATAAACTCACCGCCTATCGTGGGTTGAGGCTAATGTACAAAATCCAACAGAATCAAAAGCTCGCGCTGACGATCTCGGGGCAGATGGCGGCCTATATTTCGCGCGCCTACAAAAAATCGAAAAAACAACCCGACGATGTCGCGCTCTACACCGATACAATGCTCGCTCTAGCGCGTGCCGAGTGGACGGAGAATAAGGATGCACTTGCACTGCGTACACTCAACAAAATGGCTAAACAGTTAAAAGGTCACGGCTCACTCGTCGAGGTTGATTGGTTGCGCGGACGTATGGCTGAAGAGAAACAAAATTTTAAGCAAGCCACGCAGTGGTTCAATAAAGCGCTGAGCGAACCCGACGTCTCCGAAAGCATGAAAAATCGACTGCTTTGGTATCTGGCATGGGATGATCGAAAAGCGGGTGCGAATGAGCAAGCGATCTCGGTTTTTAAAGATCTCATCAGCCGCAATGAAAACCCCTTCGATCAAGCGCGCGCAAAATTTTGGCTCGCCAAAACTCAAACACAGCAAAATGATCTGAAAGATGCCAAAGCGGAATTCTCCAGCTTGGTGCAAAACGATCCGTACGGCTACTATGGGCTGCTAGCGGCACGCGAACTCGGCAACTCGCTGACCGCCGGGCCGCTTCGTGAAATCGCCAATGCGGTTCATACAGCGCCCGATCCGTTTTTCGACTGGCTCGTCTCCGTCAATGAAACGCAAATCGCCGGCAGTTACCTGGATGCCAAAGCAAATCAATTGCGTAAAACTTCCGCGCACAACACGAAGAAATGGATGGCACTGCTTGAAAAGTACTCACAATCGAAAAATTATCTTTCGATGTTTAGCCAGCTCCGAGAACTTGATCCCGACACGCGACACGAAATTTTAGAAAATCATCCAAGCCTAGCCTTTCCCATGCCGTACTATGAAACCGTCGCGCAATCGGCCACGCGTTTTGGTATTGCGCCTGAGTTAATTTATGCCATTATGAGACAAGAAAGTTCGTTCAATCCGAAAGCGCGCAGTCAAATGGACGCATTCGGACTTCTACAACTTCTGCCGCAAGTGGCAGAACGAACTGCACGCGCCAACTCGATCGAATATCATCACGCCAACGATCTCTACGATCCCCAAACAAATATCCCTATCGCCGCAGCATATTTACGGGAATTATGGGATAAATTTAATGGTGACGTCGTTCTCGTCATTGCATCATATAACGCGCGAGATGAGGCGATCACATCTTGGCTCAAGACACGTTATCACGGCGATACACTCGAATTTATTGAAGACATTCCCTATGATGAAACGCGCGATTATGTCAAACTTGTGCTCAGGAATTTAATAACGTATCGAATGTTGAACAATAGCCAAGATAATATGGTCTTTCCCGAGTGGGCGCTGCGAATCAGCAAGTAACCAGCGAAATGGCAAAAAATTGTCAAAAAAATTGTCTTTGTCGCGCCGTTCTACGAATCAAAACGAGAAAATGAAACTTTCGGCATGAAAAATCCTCACCCCATCGCGGCACGGCAATTGCTCCTTTAGTTTTTTGAGATGCACGAATGCATTTCAAGGGTTGTGGGGGCCCTTCTTTATGAAACTAAAAAATATAATAGTACGATCCATGGTCGTTACATCGATCACAACAATAATGGGATTTATCGAAGATTGTGCACAGCCAGTATCGTTTCAATCCGGAGCCAAATCGCAAAGCACTTCACAAACTGCTGGAATTGGCGGAGTCGCACAGTACACAACCGCGACAGAAAATTTTAATTTTGGTTCCGGTCAAACGTCAGGTGCTGTCGATATATTGATTGTCGATGACAATTCCGGTTCGATGGAACAAGACCAACAGCATTTGGCTGATGGGTTTAACAATTTTATCAGCGACCTTTCGGGAGTCGACTGGCAAATCGGCATCACTACAACCGACGTTTGCGCGGACACCGATTACACTTGCCGCGGTGGCAGTGCTTCATTTCCGCCGGCACGCGGAAGATTTATCGGGCCCGCCGACCAATCAACGACGACTCCCTTTAGTACGCAATATGTTTTGCGCCCAAACACTCCGAACGTCGCTACGGTATTTGCACAAACAATTCAGCGCACAACCAGCGCGGGTCAATATTTAATCGGTTCCGGCGACGAGCGCGGCATTTACGCCGCCAATCTCACGATCAATGGAGCGAATGATCCTAGTGTCGCGCAAGGCTTTTTTCGCCAAAATGCCGGCCTAGCGGTCGTCATTCTGTCAAACGAAGACGAACGCTCGTGCGGTAACGATCCCACCTGTCACAACGACCCTACAAATGCTCCGCAATATGAGCCGTTTGACCCTGACGATTATCCGGCTTCGCTCGTTAACAATATCAAGTCAACCTTTGGCGCGGCCAAAAACTTTGCCGTGCATGCCATTATCATAAAGCCCGGCGACATAACTTGCTTCGATACAGAACGCGTGGATGC
>DAIDJH010000241.1 GCA_027451425.1 Bdellovibrionales bacterium
ACATCTTCGCAAGAGTTTTGTCGATTCACTGACTCGCCTTCACCTGCGCGGGCTTGGCTCCATTGAAGAATCTTACCGCGTTTATCCCAACAATAACCTCTTTTCACAAGTACTGGGGTTTGTCGGCGAAGACGGCTCAGGGCTTTCGGGTCTCGAACTTCAGTTTGATCATCAGTTAAAAGGCAAGGGTCGCAAAATTATTCTTGAACGGGACGCGCGTGGGCGACCGCTCCTCGCCGACGGAAGAATTTTTACCGACACACCGGCGGGCTTCAATGCACGTTTGACAATCGATGCGGAATTGCAATTTAAACTTGAACAGGAGCTCATGGCGACTGTCCATGCGCACGATGCCGATGGCGCGATCGGGATCGTTCTCGACGCCCGCAACTCCGACATTTTGGCGATTGCAACCGTCCCGACGTTCAATTTGAATCGGGCCTCACAAGTGCCTCCCAAACTATGGCGTGATCGAGTCGTGACAGATGCATTCGAACCAGGCAGCACAATTAAGGCCTTCGTTATTGCAAAAGCATTGGACGAAGGTATCACTCGCCCGAACTCGCGATATTTTTGTGAAAACGGCCACATGAAAGTCGATGACCGAATCATTCACGAGGCCGATCATCCTTTTGGTTGGCTGACAACTTCTGAAATTTTGATGAAGTCATCGAACATTGGCGCGGCAAAAATCGCTTTTTCTATGGGAGCCAAACGCGTTCGCCAAGCACTCGAAGACTTCGGCATCGGCAGCCGCCTCGGCGTTAATTTGCCAGGCGAATCGCCGGGAGTTGTACATCGATTGCCTTGGCGCAAAATTTTACTGGCAACCGTTGCATTTGGCCAGGGTATGACCGCCACGCCATTACAGATCGCCGCGGGATATGCTGCCATAGCCAACGGCGGGATACTGCGCGCCCCCCGTATCGTAAGCGAATTTGTGAATGAAGAAACCGGCGAAACTCAGACTATCAACGTCCGAGATATTCGTCGGGTCATTTCGCCCGACACCGCCTCAACCATGCGGCTTATGCTCACAATGGTAACATCCCAGCAAGGCACTGGTTTTGCCGCACGCGTACCCGGCTATCCGGTTGCCGGCAAGACGGGAACGGCACAAAAAGATGTCCCCGGAAAAGGCTACGTGAAAGGAGAGTACATTTCGAGTTTTGCTGGTATTTTGCCGGCCAACGACCCGCGGTTTGTCATTTACGTCGCGGTTGATAACCCCAAGCATGGCTACTACGGAGCTGAGGTCGCGGCACCTCTTTTTGCACGCGTCGCAAGTTTTGCAGTTCAACGGGCCGCATTGCCGCCCGTTTTACTGACTAACAATAGCGTTCTTAAAAAATCGAAGGCAACCGCCGCGGGGAGCGCACAGGCGGAGTCGATTCAAAGAATTCGTGAAATGACTAAAGTTCTCGATGCCGAAGAAAAAAATCGCACACCAGATTTTACCGGCCTTACCTTACGTGAACTTTTAACCGAAGTTCGCGGCACGCCGATTCACGTTCAAATCCAAGGCCGCGGAGTTGTGTCGATGACCGAACCCGCGCCCGGATCAGAATTACCCCATAACAAACACATTCGCGTGTATCTCGAAGAAAAGTAAAATTATTGTCTGTAGACCTATGCCCGAATTCACTCTTCTTTTGCAACTGGCACAAGAAGTTTTTGGCCAGGATGAAGTCTTCGCGGATTTTCGATGTTATTAAGTGCCCGTAAAATACTCACGCGAACGCCAAGTTCAGCGGCAATACCGCTTAAGGTTTCGCCACGTTCAATCACATATGTATCAATGCCCTTTTTATGGCCCGAGTCGCGAATGACCGGTAGTGTCTTTAAATCTTGCATCGCCAGATCGTAGCGACTTGATGGCACACGAACAAAGTCACGGCGGCCGATTTGTCCATAGCCAAGCCAAAACGGTCGCTGCAAATGCGGGTTATAATCTTGCGCCTCTTGTAAATTCCCGTCAAACCAGCGAAGGAGCCACTTACGATTGATCGCGCGCGTGAGGCGAATTTCTTTCGCGTCAAGAGGTGTCTCCCAGTATACGGGACCAAAATATTTTGGAGCATTCGCTTCAACTTCAAGCGCCGCAAGAAAGCACGCATAAAAGTTGGCCGAAGCAAAACCAAAACGGCCGTACCTTTCATCAACAAGTTCTGAAATATCGCGCGTGTGATAACGACGGATAATTTTAAGCATGCCACTTGGCCCGTGATTATAACCCGTTATGGCCAGCGGCCAACTGCCCAGCATTTCGTAATTAATCCGAAATAATTTAGCAGCGGCTTCAGTCGCGCGAATGGGATCGTTCCGCTCATCGGTTAAATAACGAATTCGCAGAAATCGACGGCCCGTGTAACGCATGAACTGCCAAACCCCGCTGGCCCCCACTCGTGATCGCGCCTTGACGTTAAATGAACTTTCGACAAATGGCAGTCGAGTGAGCTCAATCGGAAGTCCATCGGCACGAAATACACGCTCCATGTCCGGCAAATATCGTCCCGAATAATAAATGCCTTGAATGAAACGATCCCGTTGGCCGAGCTGAAAACGCAACCGCTTGCGCATGGTCGCGTCTCGAAATTTATGGGGAGAATCGACAACGGAGAATAAATTCCATACGCGAAGATCCTCACCGTCTAACTTTGGCATTACGCCGGTTTCGCGATAAGCGGCGTAAAGTCGATCGAGCTTCGTTAGCCGTGCTCTCACCAGCTTTTTTCTTTCCATCACGATCTTTCGTCGTTCGCGTCGAGAAGAATTGGCCGGGAAATCAATGTGATCATAAATCACCGACACAAGCTGACTGTCGTGCAAAATACCCTGGTCGGTGGTGATTTGCGTGTAGACGTACTTCCAAAAATTTACGCGATCTTGCATTGTCGGCGGAACTTTAAATACGTCGGGTGACCAACCCATAGCACCTTGTTGTTGGGAGTAATCCGGCGGCTGCCATGGACGAGACGTTTTCATCACCGCTGCGGGCTTTTCAACTTCGACGGTTTCATCGTTACTGATCGGGCTTTCGGATGAAGCTTCATCTCCAGCACCACCAGTGGCATGAAGAAGCGCTTGAGTCGCGTCAGGCGCAGAAAATACTTTTGGCTCAGGCCATCCGCGCGCCAGTTCCGCAAGCGCGAGTACGCTCACCCCCATAACAATGGCACGAATAGTTTGAA
>DAIDJH010000242.1 GCA_027451425.1 Bdellovibrionales bacterium
ATGTTGACTTATTGCGAGGTGCGTTGAAACAAACCAACGAAACTGGTGTTATGCCCGATAATCTTCGCGAGATACTGTTTACGAACGCCGGGTTAACTCCCAGTTCCAAAAAAGTAAAAAAGCCTCGACATGCAGATGGTATCAATGATACTATTCTAGTTAGGGACGTTGCATGAGCCCGAAACAATTTAAGGAGATTCGAGAAACGTTTAGGCTTACGCAGAAAGAATTGGCCGACTGTTTAGGACTAACTCAAAAAGCCGTCAGTCACTATGAAACAGGTTTTCGTAAACCAGGAGCCACAGTTCGAGTGATAATGACGATGCTTAGTCAGTTACCCCATACGCAGGCCAAGAAACTTTTGGCAATGATGGATGAAATTGCGGAGAATTTCAGCCGTAACAAAATCAAAAGTCGGAGTAAATGAACAAGGCTAAAAAGCCGGAGTCTAAAACGATGAACAGTATAGCAAATGTAGCAGTCGAATACGTGAAAGATGAGTCGATGCATGCTGACCGGCGAACTCGTGAAGTAACAGAACTTGTCTTTCAAATGCTGCTCCTTTCAAAAAAACGAGGACGTCCGGCTAAAAATACTCAGGAGATAATCGATGCAGCGTAAAATAGCAGCCTACTGTCGTGTTAGCACTGAAGAACAAGCAAACCTTGTCGAAGGTTCTCTTGATAACCAACGCTATCGCGCCAAAAGTTACATCGATCTCAAAAACTCGCAAGAAAAGGGCTGGGGCGACATCATCGAATACTATATCGACGATGGGTACTCCGCAAAAGACACCAATCGCCCCGCTTACCAACGAATGATCACCGATCTCAAAAAAAAGAAAATCGATTTCATATTGGTATCAGATCTTTCGCGGTTGTCGCGTAACTTAAACGATTTTTGCGATCTACTGGGATTTCTCGAAAAGCAAAAATCCAATTTTCTATCAATTAAAGAACAATTCGATACGAGCACATCGGTTGGCCGGTTGATGGTTTACCTCGTCATAACGCTTGCGCAATTCGAACGCGAACAGACCTCCGAACGTGTCGCCCTTGGCGTTTATGCACGTGGTATGCGTGGGATTATGAACGGCGTGCGGCCTATACTTGGATACGACAAAGACCCGACCAAACCCGGATCATATATTGTAAACGAAAAAGCGGCACAAGAGGTCAGCCGCATTTTTGATGTGTATCTTGAATCCGGTTCAAAAAGTAAAACCATCGAAAGACTCAATGACATTGGAATTCGGCCGAAGCTTCACGAGAATTATAAGCGCCAAAAGGAATCTGATCGATGGACCTTTGACACTCTAGGAACTTTGTTAAGCAACGCAGCCTATATTGGCTATCACGAAGTGAACAAGCGTAATAAACATTTGCCGCAAGAGTCGTTAAAGCAAAATCAACGATACCAGCTCGTGAAGGCTTCTTGGCCCGCGATCGTCTCTGAGCACGTTTTTTATCAGGTTAAGGATCAACTTGAAGTATCCAAACAATTGGAGCGCACAAGAGTTAAAGACGCAAAGCCGCGTCTCTATATTCTTTCGGGTACATTTAAGTGCGGTCAGTGTGGCGAGCCGCTCGTGGGCCAGACTTATCATGGCGAATACAGCACATATCGATACTATGGCCATACGACGACGGGATCGAAGCACGGCTGTGATATACAGCGGGTATCGGCCGATGAAGTCGAAGAAGTTGTATTGAAATATTTAAAGCGAAGCTTTGCAGATACTGGATATTTAGAACATCTCGCTCGCCGCATATCAGACGCAACAAGTAGAACAATTTCAAGTAACAACGGCGAAGCTGCCCGAGTGAAAACGGAAATCGGCGGGCTTGAACAAGAAGCGCGTAATGTGTTTTGTATTCAAGCGCAAGGTAGTTTCGGTCCCGAGGCCCTGAAACTCATGTCAGACCGACTTGAAGAGATAGGTAAGAAGAAAGCGTCGTTAACAAAATATCTGATTGAACTTGATCAAAAAACCGATGAGTGTGTCGATGCGTCAAAATCAGCAAAATATATCACAGAAAAATTTGTAAATTTCGAAAACGGCTTTAGTAAAGCGACCAACGCACAGAAGAAACGCTTAATTCAAAAGACGATAAAACAGATCGCATTAACCAAAGATGGCCTGGCGCTTTGGTTCTACCTTACCGATTCAGACGAAATACCTGGACGTAAACTCAAACTAATTCGAGATGAGGCCGCAAAAGGCGGCCTCGCTCTTTATATTGAACCTGGTGCTACCCGATTGGACCGGAGTTTGGATATTTGTGGATCTGGTGCACCTTGAGGGCTAACTTTCGGCGCAATGTACATAATCTGATCTTTTTCGGCGTCAACTTGGCGCGCGTAATCGTAAAGGTTACGGTTCATCGAAATCACTTCCGCAACGCTTTGATCTTGAGATTCGATGAGGTCGTGGTCCATGCCTGTCGGTACCGTCCCATAAATTTGTTGAATTGCCTGAAGAACGCTACTTGGGTCGCTTAAATTGCCATATACGCCAGCGTTAAACGCGGGGCTCATGATATTGATGTCTGCAAGCCCCGTCGACACACCGGAGTTTATATTCTGAAGTAACCCTAAGGTGTCCTTTCCGTTTTGGAATAGGGCCTGTAATTGATTCACAGTTTGAGTGGCTTGGACTAAGATTTGTGCCAAAATAGCATCGTCGCCACCAAAAAAATCGGCGCGCGCCGAAGTGGACGCGAGCAGAATCACAGGAATTGTTAAGACAATCAGTTTACGTTTCATTTGGCACCTACTTGTGATTGTGTCGTGATCTTCATCGTTGCGATTCCGAAGGGAGCGATTTCGGCAGCTTTTGTAATTGCCGATTCGAGCGTCAGACCTTTCGCAATTTGCTCTTCAATGAAGGCATTATCTCGAGCGTCGCTTGTTGAAATCCAATATTCTAGCGGTGAGGGTTGAATGCGAATTACTGATCGCGTTTCACCCTCCATCAGAAAGCCCTCACTGAATTGACCTTTGCGCTGCTCAAGACTTTGAATAAGCCGAAGTTCCTGCGAATTTAGTCGCAAAGTTTCACTTAAAATTTTCGTGTCGCCCTTTTGGAGCATAATGAGCTTTGAAGCTGTGTTATTGATGATTGCCGGGCCGATGTGACTTCCGATAATTTCTTCAAAGCCTTGTGTGATAAAAGTAATTCCGCTC
>DAIDJH010000243.1:0-259 GCA_027451425.1 Bdellovibrionales bacterium
GGATGTGACGGAATTTGCAACTCCGCAGGTCTTGATGAATACCAAGAGCGCGATCCGCACGGCTTTTCACGAAGCCGGTCACGCCGTCGCAAATGACCCGAGCGCCACAAATCAAAAAGTGGATTTTGTGACAATTCGAGGCGGCCGGATGGCTCCCGACAAATACTATTACGGTTATGCACGTTATGCCCCGGTTGACGTGACTGAACATGGCAACTTCGACCGCGAAAGGACCATGCGCCAAATTATGCAACTCGTA
>DAIDJH010000243.1:269-3178 GCA_027451425.1 Bdellovibrionales bacterium
ACTCGTAGCCGGACGTAAAGCTCAAGAGATGGCGGGCTTTAAAGGTGACAACGGATGGAGCAATGACCTGAGCAAAATTCGCGAGATCGTCACAAAATATTTGCGCGACTGGGGGCTTGATTCGAAATTTCAGGGCATCATGCTCAACGACAAAGGCGAGCCGCAAGTGACTGGAGATTTACAGTTGCGCATCGAACAAGCGATGAACGAAATGATTGCAGAGGCGCAAGGACGCACGGAAAAACTTTTACTGGAGCACTGGGCCTACGTACGCTCGGTGGTCGCTGAACTGCTGCGCAAGGGCGAAATCAGAGGCCCACGGTTCGAAGAGATTGGCCGTCACATCAAGCAAAAATCGCAGAATAAAAACTGGAGAGGCAAAGGCCCCGTCCATGTCAGTTGTAGTGATTTCTTAAAGTGAACGTCCATTGTCTGCCGCTCCAGTAGAGGAGCCAGTTCCATTTGGGCCAGCCGCACTGCCGCTATTACCATGTGCATCTGCCCCGATGACCTCAATTCTATTGTTCGCGTCAGGACCTTGGTGACGCGGGTCAAAAATATTTTTGCGTACCATTTTGGACCTAGACTCCAAAAAGTATCATTTTGAGCCGATCTAAAAGTGAGATGAGACCATCCTCACGCGAACCATTTTTGAAAAGGACCGATCGAGTTCTGATTGCGCTTTGTCTGCTTGGTCTACTGCTGACCGGTGCGGTTTTGAATTCCGATAAACTTTTTCAACGGCTTTTCGGCAATGGCGAAGGCGTCGCCACCACTCCGCAAATTGGCTGGATCAGTTCCTACGAAAACGATACCCGCCACAAATCTTATGGCAGCCTAGCGTGGGAAAAAGCGAGAACGCGCGAATCCATACATATAGGCGACAGCGTCTTCACCGCGCCAAATTCAAGCGCGACGGTCACGTTGAAAAACCACAACATGGTGGAGCTTGATCAAAACTCGATGATCATTTTTCGCACGATCGACAACATTGAAGTTCCGGACTTTGCCCTCGGTAATTTTCGCCTCAACGTCAACGGCAATATGCGGATCTCAATTGCCGGGCATGTGCGTGATCTTCGAGCCAACAACGGCCAAGTGCAAATTTATATTCATCATGGCCACCCCATGATTCGCGCGCTCAAAGGGCAGATTTTAATCGGAGATGCGCGCGGTTTTAAAAATCTCGCGACCGAAACGTTACGCCAGGCTGAACCGGACGATGCCAACGAAGACGCGATTCCTAAACTTCCGACCGCGCCGTATGTTCACGTTTGGCAAGTTGCTGATTTATACGAAATTACCGCCACAAAACCGACATCGTTTGTTGTAGGGGCGCCGATTCAGCCGAGAGCTGTACCGCAACAGTGGGTGAATCTTTCGGCTAATGTGAGCTGGATACCTGTAGGTTCACCGGAAAAAATTTATGGGGAGCTTTCGGCCGACCCGCGCTTTTCAATTGTAAAAGATGCGTTTGTCGCCGCCGGACGCTCTCTACATGCAAATTTTCACACAGCGTACATAGGTGATAACTATATTCATTTGTCAGTGGATCATCGTCACTGGTCCGCACCGCAATCGTTTCGCGTCGTCGGTCAATATATTGATAAACCTCCGCAAGCCAATATAACCAATGCGTATGTGTATTTGCTGAGTGATTCGGCGGATACCACGTTGCAGTTGGCTCCGCCCGCGTCAGGTCCATCCGGTGGTCCATCGCCGTTTCAATCGTACATTGTCGAGATGACGAAGGATGCGAATTTTTCACCCCGCCGAACGCGAGCTGTATGGCTAACTGCGGATGCTTCGGGGCACGCCCATTTGCGTTTTCAGGTTCACCAGCCCGGAATTTATTTTTTCCGCACTCGTGGAGTAAACCGTATCAATCAAATCTCGGCGACTTCCATTGTTGCTCGCGTTGTTGTTGCGCGACCGTTACTCCCTGAGGCGCCGCTTTTGTCTTCGAATGAAATTCATATGACTGAGGGTGAAACAAGAGATTTGACTTGGCCGTCTGCCGCTCGCGCGAATCAGTACTCCGTTCGAATCGTCAACGTGGTCAATGGTTCATCCACAACGCTCTCCTTAAATGACCCCGCCCTGCGGTTGTCGCCGCAAAAACCTGGCATTTACAATTTGCAAATCGCATCGGTGGACGGGTTTCATCGAAGCTCCAGCAGCCGTGCAACTGTACGGCTGATTGTGTCTCCTCGTCCGACCATGATCTCGCCTGAGCCGCGTGAGCCGGCGCAAGCGCAAAGTCTCATCATGACATATTCGAAGCCGAACCCAAATGAATGGGGTGATTACGCAAATCGCTCCAACGTTGATGTTGAATTTGGTGAGTTCTCGATGTACTCGCGTGACTTGGCCACAGTTGGCGGTCAAATTCCGACGGCGGCGTTTGTCGGCGTTCATTGGCTCGACTGGTTTGGCGCGAATGGTTTCGAGGGGCGGGCATTTTCAAAGGTCGCCGACGTGAGCGTGCCGGCAAACACGGGCGTTTCACCCATGGATATTGAGGTGCGCTACGAACGAAGGTGGCAGCCTGTCATAAATTTATTTAGTTTTTTCCAGCCGCTTCAGCTTGCGTTTATTTCAGGGCTCGAGCTTTACCGCAACTTGACCAGCGGCTATTACTCGCCCGGATTCACTGTCGCAAAAGTCGGCGGCTCGGTCGCCATGCCAATTGCCAATCGTTGGTCGGCTGGCGGAGAAATTCTCTACGGGATGAATCCCGATTCGACCCAGTTGTACGAAGGGTCGCTGTTTGGCAATTATTTCTTCAAGAAAAATTGGTCGTTGGGGCTTGGCTATCGCGCGCAACTGTTCGATGCCGGGTCGACGGCCGAGGCTCCTTCAACTCTCCCATATCGTGAAGGCGCGAGCGAAGCGTATTCGGAGCTGCG
>DAIDJH010000244.1 GCA_027451425.1 Bdellovibrionales bacterium
AATATCGCTCCGTCAGCGGCGGTTTTCTCGTGCAAACTAAAGATATTGTTGAGCCGGAGTGGTCAAATGAGTGGCGCTTGATTGGCCCGCCGCCCGATGAAAAGACCAAGCGCGATTTATTGTTTGCATGGCGGGTGTGCGCGCACTTAAAGAGTAACGCGATTGCCATCGTCGAAAATGCGCAAACCTTGGGGCTTGGTATGGGCCAAGTGAACCGCGTGGATGCGGTTGAGCATGCGATCGCGCGGATGCGGAGATTTCATCCGGGGCGTGCTGCGGCGGTAATCGCGAGTGACGGCTTTTTTCCATTTACCGACGCGATTGACAGCATTCACGCAGCTGGAATTCAATTTATAATTCAGCCGGGCGGTTCGGTGAAAGACGAAGAAGTGATCGCGCGCGCAAATGAAAATGGTTTGACGATGGTATTGACCGGTCGTCGGCATTTTTTGCATTAGCGTCGTTGCCTTAAAGGGTAGATAATGGCTTCGGTGAAGGTGGGTAAAAATACACTTTGGTTGGTAAAGGCAAGCGGACGCGTGATTGGTCCGTACGCCGACAAACAAGTGGGCGATCTTGTGCGCGACCATGTGCTTGTTGCGCTTGACGAGGTGTCGCGGCCGTGTGGGCGCTGGGTCTACTTGCGCGATGAGCCGACGTTCGCCAAAGTGATCGAAGAGGTTCGCGTACGGGGATTGCGTGGTTCATCAGATGACTCCACAACCCGCAATGTTGACGAAACTCAAACTGTGACGACGACGCCTGAGCTTGACGAGCGTACGCAAGAGATCACGCAATTGCCGAGCAACGTCGTTCAGGACGTCATGTTTCGCAGTATCGATGATTTGAAAGTTGACCGCGCCCCATCGGCGAAGGCATTTGCATTCGACGCCGATAAAATGGCCAAAGAGCAGGCGGCAAAGAACGCCCGCTGGGTTTGGATCTTTACGGCACTTGTTGTGCTGTTTGCGTTTGGCTTCGTCATGTTCCAGCGCTTTGTTGCCGCCCCGATCAAAACCAAATCGGTGTATAAGTCGAGCTCCGCAGGAGCGATCGACGCGCTCGAAAGCGGACGTTATCATGATGCTTTGGGTCTTTTCAGTCGAGCCTACGCGCTCGACCCGGGTGACTCCAGCATCTATCTCGACCTCGGAATTTTAAAAATTGAAGTTGCGAATCAGACGTTTGAAGGTCGGCAGCTGCTTGAAAAGCTGCGAGGGCAAGCCAGTGCCGACCAAAAGCATGTGCTGACGGGGATTGGGCTCGCATATTTGAAAGACGGTGACACGCAATCGGCTGAAAATAATTTTCGAAAAGCCCTCGATGAGGATCCGCTATTTCAACCGGCGACCATTGATCTCGGCGCCGCCGCTATTGATGCCGGTGAGTGGAACAAAGCCAACGATCATTTGCAGGTTGCCGTGAAGGGCACGCCTCATGATGGTGCGGAATACATCATGCTTGCCGAAACGCTTGCGCATTTATATCTGGCAAAAAAAGACGATGCGAGGGTGCAGGCTGCCGTGCGCGCCGGTGTACAGGTATTGAACGATTTCTCCGATCAGTCGCTCGATTACGCGCTTGAAGCTCGCGTGGCATCCGTCTATTTACAGTCTCTTTTGGGAATTAAAGCGAACATTGCTTCAAGTATTGACCAGATACTTGACTCGGATTTCGACCTCACCGAAGAGAGCAAACATAATCTATTTGTTTATCGCGATCGCGTAAGCTGGTCACGACTATCGCAATGGTGCTCGTCGGTTGTACGCAACATGGATCCAAACCCGCACGCGAGTGCATTCGAAGCGATGTGTCTGGCTAAAGCCGGCCAGCTTGCTGATGCTGAACGACGTATGGAAGACGCTTTGGCTCAAGCTCCCAAAGATGCGCTCGTACAATCGATCGACGCCTACGTGCTCTTCGCTGAAAATAGAAATGGTCGTGCTCAAGCGGCACTTGAGGTGGCTGTGCAAAACGATCCAAGCGGACAGTGGGCTCAACCGCGACGGCTCATGGCGCGTTACTGTCATAAAATCGGAGACTTCAAATGTGAGCGGGACAATTGGCAGGCGACACTTGTGAAATCCGATAGAGAAATCGCCGCGCTAACGGGACTTGCGAACCTCGACCTAGCTCAAGATCACATGGATGACGCGAAAAAATATTTAATGAGCGCACTTTCGTTGTCGGACAACTATATTCCGCTTTACCTATTGCAAAATGCGCTGGGCGGAGCGGGGAGATGAAAATGGTTCGCTTACTACTGGCGGCGCTTGCGACGCTTTCGATTGCGAGTTGCAAGCACGCGGCGGGTTGGCAACCTGAGGGATCGTTCGTCTCGGGCAATGTCGATACGACGAGCAAGGAATTTGTCATCCCGAGAAAATTAAGTAAGATAATACAGGGCGAATACCTCCATTACATACATAAAATCAGTCCGGCTTCGGGTTTGTCAGATGCCGAAATTTTAAGTCAAATCCCGCGGGATTTTTTGAATGTCACGATGTATTTCGTGAGCGGTTCTCCGGGGGTGCTTGCTAATAACACCAAATTTGATTTACCTCGCGGGGGCGGGCAAGTCGATCTTGCCGGTGTCGTGGCTGGTAAAAAGGGCAGCTTCTATATGCATTTCAACGTGGTCCGCGCGGATGCCTCCGCAAGTTCGGGTGCAAAGGCGGCGCCACAAGACATGCGAGTTTATTTTATGAGCGAAACGAAACATTTGAAAGTGGGCGGCGACGAATTCGGCGCCGGTTGCGGGCGCTATATGGATGTCACAAACACGCTCATGAAAGCCAATCAAGGCAAAGGATTTCATTTAAATGCCACGGGCCTTAGATATGTGCCGGTTGTCGGCGGGACGTTCTATTTTGTCAGTTTTGGGCCTGACAAAAAAGTTTACTTGGCGGCGGTTCGTATGGTTGATTCGCGATATCCGAATTTGCAGTGCCCGGCTCCCAAATGAAATCGCAAAAAACAAAATTGCCGAAGTGGCGGAAGCTCGATTCGAAGGAAATTTTCTCGACCCATTATTTTCATTTGCGCGTTGATAAGTGCAAATTGCCGGATGGGCGGGTGATGCCGCGATATTTTGTTGTCGACTTTCCCGATTGGGTTCAGGTGGTTGCCATCACCAGCGACGGCCAGTTTTTAC
>DAIDJH010000245.1 GCA_027451425.1 Bdellovibrionales bacterium
TTTATGGAGAAGCAACATTTGACCAATCAACTGAGCGGGCATCGATAGCTTTCAGCCAAATTTCACTGCCAGACGGAGAAATCAAGTCAATCTCGGGAATTGCTGTCAGTGACGATGGCGAGCCCGGCATCAAGGGCGACGTTCATTCGGACGCAGTAAAAAACACAGCCGGTGAACTTATCACGTCATTCGTAGGTGGTCTCGCGGTCGGCAGCATGCAGACAAACTTTATGGGACGATCAACGGGCGGCATACAAAACGGACTTCTCCAAGCAGCAGGCGATACCGCCCGAAATCTAGCACAAGATTACGGCAATAAACTCAAAACGCAGCGAGCGTGGATAACGGTTAGAGCTGGTACTGAATTTGATGCAACTCTAAATAGTTCGCTCAACTTACAAGTTCAACCTTCAACTGATGGAGGTATCCAATGAAAAGACAAGACTTAGTTCAAATTATATGTGGCGCGGCCGTGGGCCTTTGGATTATTTGGCTATATTGTCACGTCCAGATTATTCGATTCTATTTTCACTATCGCTACTTTGTCGCCTTTGCGATCTCATCCATGATTCTTTATGCGTGGATAAAAATTAGCGATCGATTAAAGGCCATGCGAGAACCAAAGAAGCTCGAAAATGACACACTCGCGGAATCAACAAAAGAAGACTCGGTATATATGGGGCAAACAGATAAGTCGCAGCCCCTATACTTCAAAGAATCGTACCGTCGAATGCACATACAAGTCGTAGGAACGACGAACGCGGGCAAAACCGAATCGGTTATTTTTCCGCTTGCAGCACATGACATGAAAAAGGGTCGTGGATTTATAATTATCGATGGAAAGTCTGACCGCTCACTTCTCAATAAGCTTTATGCTTACGCCAAAAACTTCGGCCGCGAAGACGACGTTCGAGTTCTTTCTATCTGTAGTCCCGAAATTAGCCACACGTTCAATCCCCTTGCCAATGGCTCTGCTTTGGAAATAACGGAGCGCCTCTTTAAGGCGCTCACGTTTGAAAACGAGTACTACAAAAATCTTCAGTACGAGACGTTGCTTCAAACGCTTCTTATTTTCGAAACAGCCGGAATAAGGCCGACACCACTAAAAGTCGTCGAGGGACTGCGGTCGCTCCCGAAGCTCAAACATTTGGCGACACTCGGCAATAATAGAGCACAGATTGAATGGGTTGCGGAACAAATGACCTTACCGCGCGATGAGCGCGAACAGCGAACAAGCGGACTTATCACTCAATTGCAAGTTATGGCCGTTGGCGAAACCGCAAATATCTTTAACACCGAGTACTCGGATATCAATATGGAAGAAGCGTTGGCTAACCATCACATCATCTACTGCCAGCTTCCCGTAATGAAAGTCCCAACACTCGGTAAGACGGTCGGCAAACTTATTCTACAGTGCGTTCAGGGAGCTGTATCTACCCGTCATTTAAGTGGTGAGGACTCGCGCGAGTTCTTTAGCGTTTTTTGCGATGACTTCACTGAATACTTAACTGAAGGATTTGTGAGTCTTTTAAATAAATCAAGAAGCGCTAATGTCGGCATTGTGTTTGCTCACCAAGCACTCGGAGACCTTGCCGTCTTGGGTGATGCGGTTAAGAACACAATTCTTACAAATGCAAATCTCAAAGTTTTCATGCGAACAAATGAGCCGGAATCGGCTGAGTATTTCGCAGCTACTATAGGTACCTTTGAAACGGCTAAGCTGACAGAGCGCCAACAATCAAGCCTCATCGGACATGTTAAGACTGGCGAAGCATCAGTCCGCCAAGTTGAGGAATTCAGATATCATCCTAATTTGTTCAAGCAATCACTTGGCACAGGTGAAGCCGTTGTCCTTTTGCCACATTCAAAGGGCACACTGCCATTCCGAATTAAGTTTCGAAAGCTTGCCGATCTAAATCCGCAAAAGCTGCCGCATGTTCTCAAGGGCGCACCTGAAAGTTTGCCGGAAGTCCCGAAAGAGCAAACCGGCACGGACTCAGCTCAGGTAGCAAGCAACATTTCAGGCGCGAGAAAGGAGGCAGCATGACAAGAGCATTTACCCTTATTTGTTTCATTGCCATGTTAGGCGCATGTGCGACTAAGCCCGTTTGTGGTAACGCACCACAAGCGCGAACTGTATTTTTCAAAAACTCATGTGAACGTAGAATCGACCACGTCATAGTCGGCGCCGACCTTAAAATACCGTCGAACATTAAACAGGATGCACTTGCAAATTTTGATCTGATTTGGAGTGACCCGTCCGTAGATGGCGGACAAGTTACGCTTGGGCATTACGATTTAGTTCCCAAAGGACAGGCAAAATAATGAGCATAAAGTACAAAGATGTAAAACTGTCGACACTCGCCTTTGCCGCCAAATTTGGATTTGTAACTAAGGAGCTATTTTTTGAGTACCTCTGCCCATTGTCGCAGAATCGAAAGTTTGTTCATTGGCGGAGACTTTTAATTGAAGGCTATTTACAGCCATCCCCCACTCTGCCAGACGTTAGATATCTTACCCCTGCCGGTCGTAAAGCGATCGGCAGGGCTGTTCCCGCACGAGCAATATATTTCATTGAGCATGATTCCATTGCGGCAAAGCTTTACTTAGAACTTAATTCGTCAGGTCTCTTGATTCATTCATCGACGGAGTACGAATTAAAAACAAGTCCATGGAACGCTTGTAATATTTTGGGTGGGGATAACCTAGACAAAGTACCCGACCTTACAGCAGACCTAAAATCGAACACGGGCTTCATTAGAATTGCCATCGAAGTCGAACGATCGCGAAAAACTAATTTTCGCTATGATCAACTTGCACTTCGATACCTGAGACTTCGACAAGTGCATTTAATGCTATTCTGCTGCAACAAGTTGTCGACGGCCAACGCAATCGAAAGAGCATTTAACGCCGAGACGTTTCGAAACTCCGGTAAGATTCCGGCCCTATTTTTAATAACTGAGTTCGAAAAAAATCGAATGGCTGTCGAAACTAAATTTTTAAAAAAGAGAATGCCGTTAAAAACCCTGCTCCTAGCCGCACTCGAACAACCGACATCAGCATGGAGTGAAAAAGTGAAAACTGGCGATAATCCATTTTTCGTAAAATCTAATGATAAAAAAGGAGCCGCTTGAAACAAAATC
>DAIDJH010000246.1 GCA_027451425.1 Bdellovibrionales bacterium
CACAAGTAACGTGCAAACGACCGCCGCGGCACCCATTACACCGATGTACGCGTAGAGCAAACCGCCAAGCGCCGGCCCTATGATTCGCGCGCTCTGCATACTCGTTGTCATCGTGGCAACGTAACGCGAATAGTTTTGCCGTGGCACAATACGCGGCATGATCGCAAAAATGGAGGGTTGGTGAAAGGCTCGCGCCAAGCCAGTCGTGAGCGAGGACGCGAACAGAGCTGCGATTTCAACGTTATGGGCCAAGTGCAACGCATGGATTTGCGAAGTGAGCAGAATCAAGCCGGAAAACAAATTCCCCACCAAAACTAAACGATACACGCCAATTGGGCGACGATGATCGACAATCATCCCGGCCGGCAGCGCGAGACTGAGCGCCGGAATGGCCTCCGCCAGGCCAACAAACCCAAGAAACAGGGGGTCTTTCGTAATGTCGTACATGTGCCAACCGAGCACGATAGTTTGAACTTGCACGGCAATCACAAATAAAAATCGGGCCGTTAGAAGTTTGCGGAAATCAGCGATCCCATCAGAGGACACTGCGCTTCTCCAGTTCCAGCTGGAGAATTCCATCGCGGAGAGCGATATCCGTCACATAAAGCGTACGGATATTGAACGCCAGCATGATTTCTTCAAGAAGGATCGCGCCTGGCAAAATCAAATCGACACGTTTTAGCTCAAGACCCGGCAATTTCAACAGTTGCCGGCGAGTCATCGTCTGCATTTCACTGATGATGGCACTCAAATCGGCGCGATAAACAGGTTTATTCGAGCGGCCAAGTTTTTTCAAAATTCTTCCGATCGTACGGATGGTGCCACTCGAACCGATTAAAGTTTTGACCGCATTTTTCTCGCATGATTGCGCGACCGGATGGAGCGTGTCTTTCAAATGTTGGCGAAGAGCAAGAATGGGGTTCCACTCGCCACGCTTGTGCGTAGGCGGCATCGTTTTCAAATACACTTGCTGTAGACGATTCGCTCCGAGAGGGAAACTTTGGCAACTCATCAACCGCTTACCGCTCGCCAACGAAATTTCCGTGCTGCCGCCGCCGATATCGACCATCGCATACACTCCTTTCGGAGTGGTGATGTTTGCCATTATTCCACGCGCGATGAGACGGCCTTCTTCTTGGCCACTGATAATGCGAATCGAGATTGCAGTCTTGCGGCGAACTTCGTCTAAAAATTCGCGCGAATTTTTTGCCGACCTCAGCGCGCTCGTGCCAAAGGCAACAACTTGATCCACCCGTAATTCGCGTAATTGCCGTCGAATAGTCTGAAAAGCTCGCATCGCGCGCGCCATCGCCTCAGGAGTAAGCGCGCCAGTTTTGAACACGCCGTCTCCCAATCGGATCATCCGCTTGCCACGATACAGCCGCGCCACGCGCTTATTGTTAATTCGATAAACGTCGAAACGAATTGAATTGGTGCCAAGATCAATGATGGCCAAGCGAAAGGGCGAAAGTTTTTTTATGTTTTTGAGATTTTTTTCAGCTGTGAAGGCTGTAACAAACATGAAAGACGGCCCCTCCCTTTAGTTATAGAAAAAAGGGACTCACCCCCACCCGTCAAGGTGAAAGTCAAAAATTGCCTAAGGTGTGGTTCGTGCCCAACAATCACGATTGTAACATTCTCACGTCGAGGTTTTATTTGATGCAGCCATGCAAGCGGGCCAGTTCGTCTTGCACCCCGCGTACATCAGCCGTCGACGGCTTGCGTATTGTGTATTCACCGGTCGGCTCGGCATCCCACACTTGAACTTGATCGTTTAAAATCATTTGTAAAACCTGCCAAAGGTATTGCTTACTGGCGGCATCTTCAATCGGCACTATGGCTTCGATGCGATTATTAAGATTGCGGTACATCCAATCGGCGGAGCCAATCAAAAATTTGCCGTCAATCGGATCTTTCGCTCCACGCTTAAAGTAATAGATACGGGAGTGTTCCAAAAATCGGCCAACCACCGACATCACGCGGATATTGTCGCTCAATCCAGGAACGCGCGGGCGCAACGTGCAAAATCCACGCACGATTAAATCGATTTTCACTCCAGCGCGCGAAGCTTCGTAAAGCGCTTCGCACACTTCGCCATCCTCAAGGCTGTTCATTTTCGCAAGAATATACCCTGTCTCACCGTTTTTTTGATATTCGACTTCTTTTCTAATCAACTGCAGAAAGCGTTTTCGCATATTGACGGGAGCGACAAGCAATTTTTGATAGTTTTTTTTGAGACTTAGCCCCGTCAGAAAATTAAACACTTCGATAATTTCGGTGCCGATACGTTTATCGGCTGTGAACAAACTCAAATCGGTGTAAATTTTTGCCGTGTGCGGATTGTAGTTGCCGGTGCTGACGTGTGAATAAAACCGATAACTTTCATTCTCTTTGCGAATAATCAAAAGAATTTTTCCATGAACCTTCTTATCGACGACACCGTAAATAACGTGAACTCCGGCATCCTCGAGCATCTCTCCCCAATACATATTGCGAGCTTCATCAAAGCGCGCTTTGAGCTCGAGCACGCAAACGACCTGTTTGCCTTTTTGGGCTGCCGAGATGAGCATCGGAATAATCGGATTATTTTCGCCAGCGCGATAGAGCGTGATTTTAATCGCCAGCACTTGCGGATCGTTCACCGCCTCGCGCACAAACCGCTCAACGCTGTCTTGAAAGCTCTCAAAGGGATGATGCACGAGCACATCCCTTTCACGAATGGCCGAAAACACATCACGTTCATCGTCACGAAACACGGCCGGTCGCACCGGCGTACAAGCGGGATAACGAAGCGAAGGGATACTGAGATTCGCTATTTCACTCAGGGAGTGATAGCTGATCTCGCCACGATTTTCGTAGAGATCGTCGTCGGTTAACTTCAATTCATCCCGCAGAAAATTGAGCATCGATCGGTCAGCCACCTCTTCGCTCGCAGCAACGTAGCGCCCGTTCGAAATATAGAGGCGGAGATTGTCACGAACGGTGACGAGCGAATACCCATCGAGGTCTCAACAAGTGGTCTCTTTCGGGCCGGGAAAGCCGATTGCATTCTCGCATCTTTCCATGACATTTCGCGGCGACGACGCCGCGAACGTTTCAGGGCACGGGCCG
>DAIDJH010000247.1 GCA_027451425.1 Bdellovibrionales bacterium
CCCCGGCGGATCGGGAATCTGCTGTTCGCGGGCAGGCTCGTGTGCGCGGATCCCGTCGCGTTCGCGTCGGTGCGTGGGATGCCGCAATGCATGGCGATGGGTCAGGCGGCGGGTACGGCGGCGGCTATGGCGGGATGGGCACCACGCCTGGCATGACGAACCCTGCGGCCATGATGGGCGGCTTCGCTGGCGGAGTTCAAGTGCCGAGCCTCTTGTCGATGATCAACCTTATCAAAAGAACAACCAACTCAAATATTTTATCGGCTCCGACACTCACCGCAATTGATAATGAAAAAGCGACGATTGAAGTGGGTGAAAACGTTCCCGTGTCGTCGAACGAATCCACGGCCAATAACGGCCAAACAATGAACAGCATCGATCGGCACGACCTCACTTTAAAAATGGAGCTCACTCCGTATATCAGCCCTGACACCGATACCGTTCGGTTGAAGATTCATAATAAAATCGAGCAACTCGCCAATACGCAAGTCGCGGCATCAAATCTCGCCAACAACGCCGTCGCCTACACTAAACGCGACGTCAACACGCAAATCATTGTTAACAGCGGAGACACCTCGGTCATCGGCGGTCTCATGCAAGACAAAGACGACGATACCGTTTCAAAAGTGCCGATATTGGGCGACATCCCCATTTTGGGTTGGCTATTCAAATCCGACCAAAAGACCAAAGAAAAAGACGACCTTCTTATTTTCATCACTCCCAAAATCATCCGCAATCCGCAGGATAGCCATGAAGTCGTCGACGACAAACTGAATGAACGACTCGGCTTCGTCAAAATGTATGAGGATGGTCGTGATCCATACGGCGCCGAAATGGATAAACTCCCGCGACGAGCTGAAGCTGAGTCTCCTCAGTACGAGAAAAAATCTGGGAGCGCGGTACCCGAAGATTCCAGCAACACGATGGATTCGATTCCGCCAAACGACGGTTCAAGTGCTGCGCCAAGTGATAAATCAAGCGGCACAAATAACGCCGATTCAGCCGGCGACGTTGAAGAGGGGGATTAGCTAAGCTTTCAGGACTAATCTCACCGTTGAATTGATAAAACGAGTGTGTATAATTGATACATGTCAGGTGCCACACTCGAGGCGCTGATCGTCAAGGGTACATCGATCAGCGAAGACGAACTCAAAACAATTCTACAGCTCCCCGATAACCGCGGCGAAGCCATTGAACATGTGTTTAAAAATCGCCTCTATTCATCGGCCGAAGACGCAATGGCTGACCTGAGCAAGGCCATTGGTTCGGAATTTATCAAAGACATCCCGTTCAACGATATCCCCGTCGATCTGGTGCGCGACATTCCGATCAACTATGCGAAAAATCAAGAGGTTCTGCCGTTCAAAGTTGAAAGCGACAAAGTAATTATCCTTACTACGAATCCTCTGAATAACCGCGCGCTCACCGATATGCGCGTGCTTTTTGATAAAAAAATTCAACCGCTCCTTACAACTAGCATAAAATTGCAAGAGGCCATCAACCGCGTTTATGAAAAGAGCACAGCGGCTCTCGAAGGGCTCGATCAAATTGACAGCGAAGAATACGATCTCGACGACCCGGTAATCGACCTTCTCGAAGCCGGGGATGACGAAGCCCCGGTGATAAAGCTGGTGAACACGTTGCTCTTTCGCGCTGTCAAAGAAAAGGCATCTGATATTCACATCGAGCCGTACGAGAAGGATATGGTGGTGCGGTTTCGCATCGACGGTATTTTGTTTGATATTTTTCGCCCGCCCAAAAAACTGCAAAACGCCATTACGTCGCGTATCAAAGTTATGGGCAATTTGAATATCGCCGAGAAGCGCCTCCCTCAGGATGGTCGCATCCCGCTCAAATTGGCTGGCAAAGATATCGACGTTCGTCTTTCGACGGTGCCAACGGCGTTCGGCGAGCGGATCGTTTTGCGTTTGCAAGACCGCTCGAACGTCACGCTGGAACTCGAACAACTCGGGTTTAGTCAAAAGAGCCTACAAAAAATCGACGGGCTTTTGCAAAACACCTATGGGATTATTCTTGTGACTGGCCCCACCGGGTCCGGTAAATCGACGACTCTCTATGCGGCTCTTTCGAAAATCAACAGCGTCGACAAAAACATCATTACTGTTGAAGACCCTGTCGAACAGCGAATTCACGGTGTCGGGCAAATTCAAGTGAATTCAAAAATAGGCCTGACGTTCGCGAGCGGTCTTCGCTCGATTTTGCGTCAAGACCCCGACATCATCATGATCGGTGAGATTCGCGACTTAGAAACGGCCGAGATTGCGATCAATGCGTCTCTCACTGGTCACTTGGTGCTCTCGACGATTCACACGAACGATTCGGCCGGCGTTTTCCCTCGCTTGATGGATATGGGCTGCGAACCGTTTTTGATCGCGACCTCGCTTTTGGGAGTGATCGCGCAGCGACTCGTGCGCAACCTCTGCCCGCACTGCAAACAGTTGTACACTCCCACCGATGTCGAACTTGCCAGTCTAGAGATGACCCGCGATCGTTTGAAAAGCGGCCAATGCTATCGCGCCGTCGGTTGCAACGAGTGCAACCAAAAAGGTTATCTGGGCCGTACCATCATTCAAGAAATGCTCATGGTAAACGAAGAGATCCGCACTCTCATTATGCAACGGCAAGATGCCGGTTCAATTAAAAAAGCGGCATTGCAGTTCGGGATGGACACAATGCGCGAGCACGGCATTCAAAAAGTGGTGGCTGGGATAACAACGATTGAAGAAGTTCTATCCAATACCCAGCTTGACGACCAGGTCATGTAGTGCGCATTCTATAGAAAATGCCAATTTTTGAGTACCGAGGCCTGAACGCCCAAGGCAGAAACGTCAAGGGCACCGTCGATTCCGATAGCGCTAAAACGGCGCGCGCAAAATTGAAAAAAGACGGTATTTACGTCGTCGATCTTGCTGACAAAACAAAGGTTGCGAAAAAAATCAAAGGCACCGGTGCGCGCTCCACCCGCCGAGTGGGCGTGCAAGATCTCTCGATGATGACCCGACAACTTGCCACGCTGCTAAAAGCCAACGTCCCGCTCGTCGAAAGCTTATCGGCAGTAGCCGAACAAGTGCAAAACGAAACCC
>DAIDJH010000248.1 GCA_027451425.1 Bdellovibrionales bacterium
AAATGCGCTGAAGTCGTTCGCGTTTTTCATCACCACGCCAGTAACTGCCCGCAAGACTGAGAATCTTAATCGCGCCGATTTGACCAAGCCGTTGCACATGCGGGCCCCGGCACAAATCAAACCACTCCCCTTGATGGTAAACACTCACATTTTTTTCACCATGGGTCTTCAAATCTTCAATGATTTCGACTTTATATTTTTCGCCCATACGCCGAAAGGCCGCGATCGCTTGATCCGCCGGCCATTCTTCACGGCGAACGGGCAGATCACGGCGAATGATTTCTCGCATTCGAGATTCAATTTTTTCTAAATCTTCTGGACTAAATGGCTCGTCTGAATCGAAATCGTAGTAAAAGCCGTCATCAATTACAGGGCCAATTGTGACTTTCACGTCTGGCCACAATTCTTGTACGGCTTGCGCCATCACATGCGCGGCGGAATGACGAATGACTTCAAGCGCACGAGGATCTTTGATCGTCACGATTTTCAGATGTGAACCGCTGGAGAGCTTCGCACGCAAATCAACTAGGTCGCCCGAACTGGTACCTGTTGCCGTCGCAACAATGCCGCCAACTGTATCTTTTGCTAAGCGCGGCCCAATGGACTCCGCCACCTCAAGAACCGTCGGTTCTTTTTCGAATTGTTTAATTGACCCATCAGGAAGGGTGATCTGCACTGCCATCAGTTGCCTACGCCTAACACGACGCGGCCCAAACTGTCAAAGTTGCAACCCACATTAGTATGTAACGTGATGGTGCAACGACTCGTCTATACGAGGATCGCGAATAGGCACCAAATTATTGCGACTTAAAAACCGGCTTACAGTAAACAGAAACAATCCCAAGAATCCCGCAAATATGGTGATTTCATATAGGCCGAACTTCGGCGCCTCTTTGAAATATGCCGGGTAGACCAGCCAATAAAGATCGAGATATTGCATGGCCAAAACCCAAATCGACACAGCGGCTAAGTGTGTGGGAGAACGTTTCGCCCAGCGCGGTAGAAGCGCGATGAACGGCACAATGAATTTTCCAACAAGTAATAAAAGCGAAACGGGTATCCACAAGCCCTGGCATCGCGGAATAATAAAAATCGTTTCTTCAGGTAAGTTCGCGTACCAAATGAGCATGTATTGCGAAAAAGCGATATAGGCCCAAAATACCGTGAATGCGAATAGAAACTTACCCAGATCATGTAAGTGATCTTCAGTTACGTAGCCGCCCAAAAGGTTTTGCTTCTTCAAATAGAGAATGACCAAAATTAAAAAGGCCATGGTGGCCTGGAATAGACCGGCAAAGGTGTAAACGCCATAAATGGTGCTAAACCAATCCGGTTGCACACTCATCAATAGATCAACGCTAAATAGCGAGTAAGACAAAGCAAAAAATAAGAGAAACGCGACCGAATAATTAACCAGCTTGTGCGTGTTGTTATCGTCGCCAGTCGTATCTTGCGCGATCGATTTACTAACGAGCATTTTGGCAAAATAAAGCCAGGCACCAAAAAATAGCACGAGCCTAATTACGAACGACGTACCGCTCAAATAAATCGCTTTACCCGAAAGAACGGGGTCAGCCGCAACTTTGGCTTTATCCAGCCATTCATACAATTTAGGGGCACCGATTAAAAATACGACTGCTCCTAAAGCTGCGAAGGGTAAAAATGAGGTAAGCGACTCTGTCAATCTACGGACATTCACGCTCCAACCAGCTTTGGTCACATGCTGAACAGCCGCGAAGAATACCCCGCCCAACGCAAGTGAAGTGAAATAGAAAAATGCCAGAAGATAGGCCATCCAAACTCGTTTAGGATCGCGCATGAGACCGATAACTAGACCGGCAACACCGACAAACATTAAAATCGAAAAAGCCGTTTTGAGCTCGCTCGAAACTACAAACCGACCTGGTTGACCTGGTTTCGCGTTTTCAATCGCAGACATGTGTACTTCACCCTCACTTTTTCTCTTATTGCACCGGCGTTTTGCTCTGGAGATATCGAACGTAATTCACAATCGCCCAGCGATCCGAGTCTTTATAAATTTGCGTATTGTACGGCTGCATAAGACCCTGACCGTCGGTGATAATGTGATAGATGCGGCCGTCTTTAAATTTGCGGGTCATTTCACTCATCAAATTCGGCGGCTTCAGCGGCATAAATTGCGCAACAGTGCCATCACCTTTGGCATCGAAGCCGTGACAGGGTGAGCAATAAATATCAAAACGATCTTTGCCACGCTTCAATGTGCTCTGAAATTTATCCCCGGCGTAGGGATTGACGAGTTTTGCTTCAGCCTCGAGCGGATTATTGTGATATGGATAGGGAGTGAACCCAATCGGGACCGTATGGGCCGGTGGCACCATTTCTTCGGGCTTATTTCGAAGAGCATCCCACTTCTGAGATTTTAGCGCACGCTGATCCATCATATCTTGGATGAGTTCAATATTGGTCTGATTTTTACCACCGTTACAACCAACGAGCGCTAAAGCGCCAACAAACAGGATTGCACCTAGGAGAGCCATTTTAAAATGCATTCTCATTAGAACTCCGTTCGGCGAATATCTTTCGCACCCAAGCTCTTAAATAACTGCTCAATCCGCGCGCTATCGCCTGAAGACTCAGGCACAAACAGCGCAAATTTATGCGAGGTCAAATCAGGGTCAATAACCGGAGGATCAACTTTCGGTAGACCATTGATCACAAGCATTGAAGCTACCGTCGTTAATGCACCAATTAAAATCGTACATTCAAAAATCACCGGGATGAACGCGGGCAACGACCACATTGGTTTGCCCCCGATCAAAATCGGCCAATCCACCGCCGATGTCCACCATGTAAACCAAACGCCGAATGTGCACCCCGCGAGTCCAGCGATAAATGTAATGTATGGGATGTACGACCGGGGAATATCCATCGCCTCATCAATGCCGTGTACGGGATAGGGGCTGATCGCTTCGAATTTTTTGACGCCCGCCTCGCGCGTTTTACGTGCAGCTTCGACAAGCTCATGTTCATCGGTCCAAATACCGGCAACGCCTTTTTGACCACGGGTTCGCAC
>DAIDJH010000249.1 GCA_027451425.1 Bdellovibrionales bacterium
CCTTCGATGCCAAGGAGCTGATCCCGCAAATTCGTGAAAAATGGCCGGCGGCTCCGATCCTCGTTTTGTCGGCGATTAGCACGCCCAACGAGCGCGCCGAGTTGATTGACATGGGTGCCGACGATTACCTGGGCAAGCCATTTTCAACGCAGGAGTTGATTTCGAGGCTTCGTGCGCTTGTGCGCCGACGAGCTTCATCGGACGTCTATTTTTTAAAAGTCGGCAACCTTGTAATTGATTTGGTAAAGCACATTGCATCTGTCGGCGCGGCCGTTGGGCGTCTCACGCCGAAAGAATTTCTGCTTCTGCGTGCCCTATGCCAGGAGCGCGGCCGTGTTTGGAGTAAAAACGATTTGCTCAAATATGTCTGGGAGCAAAACACGGACGTCGATACAAATGTGGTTGAGGCAACGGTCGCGAATTTGCGCAAGCGACTCGCTGAGATCGGCGCGGACGTGAAAATTAAAAACGCAAGAAACAGCGGGTACTGGATTGAGGGCTAGGTATTTCTTGACCATCCTGGCGGTGTTGTTCGTTGTCGCTATCGGCTCGGTAGTGGTTCACGCGCTTTTTTTGCGGCAGGATCGTGTGGGTTTGATTGATCAGTTGGCTCGCGAAACGGCGACTTCGCTCATTAAGGCAAAAGCGAATGACATCCGAAAAATTAATTTTTCCGATTCGGAAAAAATCGTCACCGACGAACTCGGCAAAACCGACATTCAGAAATTTTTTATTATTTGGGATGCCAAAGGAGAAGTGCTTTACGAAAGCGCGATGGCAAAAAAGCTTCTAAAAATTACTGATTTACCGACCGACGATCAGTGGAGAACGCTTTATATAAATAACAAATATGTTCGAATTTTAAATTTAAATTTGCCCGAAATTCCCAATCGCATGCTTCAGGTCGGCATCGTGATCAACCAGGAATTTGTAAAACCCGATTATTTTTCGAAATCGTCCATCACTTTTCTTTCTTGCATCGTGGCGCTCGGCTTAGTGGCAAGCTTTCTTTTGACCTCGTTTCTCTTGCAACCGCTTGTGCGACTCGAGCGGTTTTTGGCGAAGCTTGCCGATCAAGCTAAAACCCAGCCGCAGCTTGAGACCGTTCCTGAAACTCTTTTGGGCAAAAGCCGGCACAAAGATGAATTTCAGAGAATGGTGCTGGGATTGAATTCTCTCATCCAGAGGGTAAATAATAATTATCGATTTTCCAGGCTTTGGGCATATCAAATGGCACATGAGTTGAAAACCCCGCTATCGATTCTCAACATTGAGCTCGAGCAAATAAGAGCCAAAGCGGATATGTCTGATCACGATATGCTGCCTTTAAGAAATGAGACGGACAAGCTCTCGCACACGATCAGCTCATTTCTTGACTGGGCCGAGCTTGAAAATACCAGCGAGCAAAAACACTTATTCGTGAACCATCTCCAGAGCGTTGTGAGATCCGTTGGCGAAAGGCTGGCGGGGTCTTATCCCAATCGAATTCAATTTGATTGTTACTCGAACCCTACTGTTCTCGCGAATCAGCAGCATCTGGAGCAGTTAGTTGCCAATCTTGTCGCAAACGCCTTGGTGTACTCGCGAGGCGCCGTTACGCTTACTGTAATAGATCAGAGTCTTGCCGTACGTGACCGTGGCCCCGGCATTCCGAGCGTGGTCATGGATCGATTGGGGGAGCCATTTAATCGGGGTGAATCGAAAATTAAAGGTCACGGCCTTGGGCTTGCGTGGGTGAAATCTGTCTGCCGTTTTTATGGCTGGGAGCTTGACGTTTCGACGAACTCTGGTGGGACTGAGATTCGAGTTACATTCCCGAGTGCGAGCCAAAGTGCTTAGGTCGCGCTCGCATCTAACGTGTTTGTCCACGGTCCGGCGTTGATCACATTTTCAAACCCGTTACTTTTGAGAATGCCGACTGCGGCGGCACTTCTAGCTCCCGATGCGCAACAGACGATTGTGGGTCGCTTTCGATCGAGATTGGCAAGTCGGCTCGAGAGAGCGTTTAGGGGAATATTCATGCTGCCCGCAAAATGCCCGCGCGCGTACTCCTGCGGAGTGCGCACATCAATTACCAGAGCATCCTTTTTGAGATACTCGGCGATGACGGGTTTCATTTTCGCGCTTCGCCATCTTTTCCAAACAAAAAATACAATAACAAAAGCGATGACCGAATAGCTGAAAAAATTTGAAGAATTCAAACTCTATTCCTTTTGCGCGAGTGCCTGAACAACGGCGCTTAGACCGTTATGTCCAACGCCTTCTGAAACAATCCGCTCAGCTTCTCTAAGTTCGACCATTTTCAGTCCGGCCAAGTCTAACTTCAGAGATTTTGCAGTCATCAGGCGGTCCAGTTCTTTTGGTCCACCCGTATTTTTGGGAATTTGATCAGGCGTATACGATTCAAGCAAAAAATAGCCTTGCGGCTTGAGCGCGTCCGTAACTCTTTTATGGACGGTCTTTCTTAATTCACTCGGCAGATGGCACCAAATTGAAACGATAATATCCCATTGGCCTTGACCCATGTCATAGTCTTTGAGGTCCGCACAAACAGTTTCGATCGTAACAGAGTTTTCGCGGGCAAGCTTTTGCAGTTTCTCCAGGCCCACCGGAGAAAAATCAACGGCCGTCACATGACAGCCTTGTTTTGCAATAAAAACTGAATTCCGTCCCTCGCCTTCGGCGAGACACAGTACTTTTTTATTTGGCAAGAAAATGCCGGACTTGGATTTAAGAAAATCGTTGGGGGCTTTACCGTAAAAATAATCGTTTTGCTGATATCTTTCATTCCATCTCTGATTTAGATCAAAAATATCTTTTGAATTGCTCATAAAGCCCCTCTCTTATTTTACACAATACTCGTGCTGAATGGCGATTAGCAGGCGACCGAGGCGCTTGTCAGCGATTGAATAAATTCGATATTTACCTTCGCGCTCGGCAGCGACAAGCCCTTCAATCTTCATGCGCATAAGAAATTGTGACATCTGTGATTGAGAAACATGACATAAGTCTGTAAGCTCGCC
>DAIDJH010000250.1 GCA_027451425.1 Bdellovibrionales bacterium
CTGGCAGGAGGAATGATGCGGCGCGCAAGATAGGCGACAACCGTTCCATCGGCAAATGAGATCTGTTCCACCGCACTGCCGTAGTAACGGCTGCTGGGATTCGCTGGCGCTCCGGTTCCTGCTGCCGCCTGTACCAATGCTGCCAATGCATTGTCCATTTCAACCTCACAATCAAACTCGTTGCGCGAGTGATTCCTTGCTCATCTGGTAGGCCATGTACATTGCACCGGCAGGCGTCATGAATCCCACATCATTCACATTCAGCACCCGCATTGAGAGCGATACTTTGGCAAGAATCGGATTTAGCTTTGGATCGAACGCTTCTTCTGTGATTTCAATGCCGGTCAATCGCACTGGCGTCGCGCGGTTCGCTCCCCACACAAACACAGTCAGATTGGAGGACATCGGCAAAATCTCAATCGTGCCCACAAGAGACAGAACCTCGACGATCTCCAGCAGCGATGCCAGTACCGCGACAAATACAATCAGCTTAGATTGACGACTAAGTGCCACGCGCTTGACGACCTCTAATTAATGTTTATGTACTTTCACGGTGGCCGAAAGACCGACGCGCAATTCATCGATCGCCTGAGGGCTTAAACCAGGCAGATTGATACGAATCGGCACCCGTTGCACGACTTTGGTGAAATTCCCGGTGGCGTTATCCGGCGGCAAAAGACTGAATGTCGCCCCGGTGGCACTACTCATTGCCGCCACTCGGCCGTCAAATGTGCGTGAAGGAATGGCATCGACACTCACGTCGACCGCCGCACCGTTATGAATTGATGATAGGTCCGTTTCTTTGAAATTCGCTTCAACCCATCGCTCAGTGGAGTCAACAAAGCCAACAAGCGGCACCCCCGGACTTGCGAGTTGCCCCACTTCTACCGAGGACTTAGCGATTTGGCCGTCGGCCGGAGCCATAATCTTTGTATTTTCAAGATTGAGTTGCGCTTGCGCTACGCGCGCGGTGATGGCATCAAATTTCGCTTTCGTACTGAAATAGGCGGCCGAGGCATTATCGTACTGTTGACGTGAAACAGCGCCGTTTTTGAACAACTCTGACAAACGCTTATAATTTCGTTCGGCATCCTGCAAATTGACTTGAACGGCGGCAAGATCGGCCTGTTCCTGATCGAGCGTGTTCTTGTAATCGCGGTCATCGATTTCAATAAGAACATCGCCCTTTTTAACTTTCTGCCCTTCGATCACATGCACCACATTCACGTAGCCCGCAACTTTTGCCGCAAGCAACACGTAGTGACCGTCAATTTGCGCGTCATCAGTCGTGACATACATAATGTGCTGATAGCCAAAATAAATAATAATAATTGACAATAAAATACCAAGAGCGATGAAAATCGGCTTGCGATCTTTTGCCGTTGCTTTACCCTCGTCGATTTTCTTTGCAGCTTCCATGTCGACACCCACAATTAACCAGTTAAACTGTTGTATAGCTCAGCTATCATACATTGTGTCTGTGGGGAGAATCTATTTCTTTTCGTGAATGACTGTCGAGGAGGGTACATTCCATTCGGTAAGAATAGATTTTTCATCTGCCGGGCTCATCGCTTTTTTGAACTTGGCGTTCGTTTGCCCCTTGACTCTTCTTTCACATGATGGCCAATCGCTATGCCGCCACACTTCGCCGTGAACAAAGCTCAAATAAGAATACGGTTTTACCTTTTCAGCCTTTGGTTTCATTTCAGGCAGCGGTTCATCTTCCGGCAAATCGTAAATGGGAACCGAGTATTTGATGAGTGGTCCGCAATAGAGCTCCACCCACTTGTTCTTACTAAACTCAACGGCAATTTCATCGCAACGTTCATTACCAGGAGTTCCACGATGTCCGCGCACATAGTGCCAATTGACTTTAGATTTTTTCTCGCGTGCAGAAACAGCCCGCGAAAGCGCCTCCCACAAATCGCGATTGAGTACGGCTTCGCCTTCGGCATTTTTCCAATCACGTTTGCGCCAACCCCAAATCCACTGAGTGATTCCACGAATGACATAGGTTGAGTCAGTATAAAAATCGACAGCGCCTGGCCGTAAATCTTCAATCGCGCGAAGAGCCATGATGGCTCCTGTGAGTTCCATGCGGTTATTGGTTGTACCGCGTTCGCTGCCGCCGAGCTCTCGCACCGTGCCTTCGGGCGTGACCACAATGGCCCCCCATCCACCAGGCCCCGGATTGCCCGAGCACGCCCCATCAGAAAAAATGAGTATGGATTTACCTATGGCTTCGTTGATATGACGTCCTTTACCCGTTGGCACTATATCAGATTTAATACCCCTTGCGCATGCCGAATATTAACTTAAAAATGAACATGGTTCCAGCATATTGCCACACACGATGTCGCCCGAATAGGCCTCTCTTCAATTCAACAGTTGTACCTTATACACATAATGGTTGGTTTTATAACCATGGGTGAGATTGTCAGGAAAGGCGAACGGCTCCATCAACTCATAGTAATAAATTCTCACGTACTTGCCGGTGGCCATGGCTCGGACGATGAAATCGAACAATTTATGGTTGGGTACACTCATTTGATTGTAGATCGCGCCACCCACGCCTTGCTGCACGACAATTTGGTGCGCTTTTCGTACAACGTTATCCAGTGAAGCTTTCACCACCCGTCCAATAAAATATCCGGTTACAAGACGTGGGACGTGCGCCATGATTGGAATGGGCACACTGTACGATGCCTTCGGCGGCAAAATATTTGGATCCACAAGATAAATCTTTTCTAATAAATTAGGCGATTGGACAAAGGGGACCCAAAAGTAAGATTTGTAGAACAGTACAACTTCCGAGTCGCCGATGGCCGCCAGGTTACTTAATAAAAGTTCATTCTCACTGCTGAATGGCCAAGGGTTCAATTGGACTGTGCAATTTTGCTCCGCCGCCGCATATTGAGCTGGATAATCGGCTCCTGACCTCAACTTGTCTTTCGCTTCATTTAAACAATATTGATTTATATACCCGCCACTCGTGCTGGACGCGCCGACCTTGACAAATCCCT
>DAIDJH010000251.1 GCA_027451425.1 Bdellovibrionales bacterium
CAACATCGATTGGCCACCTCTTGCGCCTGCAGACACAAAGGTCCTGTTGACGCGGACGCCGGAGCGCTTTGCGGAGACGATGCACTTTGCGGACTGGTTGCTGTGTTTGAAGCGGGGGGCTGGGCGGTTTGTGCCGGAGCGGTGTTATCGCTGCCGCTGTTAGGGCCTGTGCCATAGTTTGTGCTACCCGTGGTAGAAAGACCGTCAATTTGCAAATCCTGAGGTGAAACTAGATTACTTGGGTCAACCGTGGGGTTCGTCAGTTGGGGGGCCGGTGGAGGTGAAATAGAAGGCGAAAGACGGGTCCCTGTAACGGTCACAGCAGACAGAGTCGTTGAAGGCATAGGTTCACAGACGGTGGCTCCCGTCTGCGATTGGTTCAAATATACCAAATAATAGCCTTGTCCACAGGAACCATCGGCGAATGCAACATGCGAAAATACCAAAAATAAAACTGCAAAAAAAAGTTTAGTCTGACTTATGCTGCCCCCCTGAAAAATTCGATCTCTTTATATTATTATGAATGAAAGCCAAAATTTAAGTGAGAAATTTTACAAAACCGTCTCATGATGAGACCGTTTTGTATTGCGAATCTGTCTAACTTTTAAACAACTGAATTTATTTTGTTTGACTGATCCAAGAAAATCGATGAAACACGGCGCGCACGCCGGCAATGTCGTCGGGCGCTAGATAGAAATAGCCATCGCTGGCCATTACACTAAGAGGCTGATCGACAGGACTTGCCACAGAAACGTGATTAGGATCGCAGTCATAATCCTGCGGATTATCATCCGTGTCACACAGACCAAAAGCATGCCCGAATTCATGAATAAGCGCGGGGTAGGACGAAAAATGAACATATGGAGTTGATACGTTTGCCCATTTTGCCAACGATTCTTGGCCCATCTTTTCCATGTCAGCATGAGCCATTACGTATTCGAGACTCAATCCAGGCAAATACTTGTCAACCAAATACTGAAAATCATTAATTCGCACATTATAAAATTGCGAGTTCCACTTAAAGTAACCGCTATATTTTGTGTTTATATAAACGTGGTAAAAATAACCAAAATAATTTTCTGCATTTGACATCACAAAGTGTCTATCTGATGGGCCGATTGAAACCTCAAGGTTCAAATTGTTGTCGTCGCATTCCACCTGTCGAACCGCCACCGGACCGGTCAAATCGTGCACCGCTTTTAACCATAGACCCAAAGCAAATCTCGTTTGTTCGCCAATAGATGAAGCGGAAAAATGACCCGGATTTATGACATTGCCGTTCGCATCTTTGGTGGGTTTGAGCGAAATACAATAATTGACCCAATGATGCCGCAACACGGGGTAGATCAAATACGACGGGCGCCATTTGGCATTGAGATCAGGGAGCATCCCCCACGCATGGGCCCGCGAGCCGAAACCAAGTGACCCGACAAACGCGGCGATCGTTATTGCCACTGACAAAACAGTTCTTATTGACATGCCGGCAATATAAACCATCTGTTGTACAACAGCTAGAGTGCAAACAAGGGTTTGTAAATCTTTATGGCATTGAGCAAAAATTCGACAATTTTCAGATCACACTCAATCGGTCAAAAGCGCCCGACCTCGCCCGGAGGTTGCGATTGACCCGACAGCACATCGGCACATGTTTTTTTATTTAGCACCTGCAAGTATGAGGCGAACTTCTCATGCCAAAGTTCTACAACGGCGCGTGAAACAATTCCGTTCAACGTGTCGTAGCCGTAAATATTGGCGCCAATTTCTGCCGTCACCTTAGCCTCGACTTCAGGTGTGAGCACGTTATCAAGAAAGTAAAAAAGCCCCGCCTGAGCTGGCGACAACCCTGGCGGAACCATTTTCAAAATTTGCTGCAACCCGCGCAACTTTTTTTGCGACAAAACGTGAGCCTGCTCAAGAGCAATCATATCTCGCTCGGTCCACTTTACGTTGCGAAGATCTGCCATCATCTTAAGAAGTTTGCGCGAGCGTGAATAATCGTTACCAAAATAGTCAAGAACGCTTTTGGCTATGGTCGCTTCGATCCGTTCTCGCGGCAAAGCACTCACGTTTACGACCGAACCAACAAGCTCGTAATTGGGGTTAATCTCCATATCGCCAGGAGCAGGAAATACGCCCTGCCCAATCCCCAAAGCGGCTAGAAATCGCTGATAACGTTTGTCAACAAGACTCCAATCGTATTGTGGATACGCTTGAGCTGGATAGTTTGGATAATCGAGGTGGTCCTCAATCCGGCCTTGCTTGGTTTGCGCCTTCAAGTATTGCTCCGCGAGATTTGTTATGTGCTCAACCTCTTGCGAGCAAAAAACGCTGGCATGTGGATTGGTGAATGGATTGAGCGAAATGTTGTACTGAGCCGCAGAAACATCGAACGGATCGCCCTTCGTCGCCCGGTACATCCACGACACTTCTTTGTCGACCGCCCACTGCATGGCCCGTAGAAGTTGAGATTCGTTTTTGCCAATTAACCGATAAATAAAAACCCGCGATTTAACTGGCGGGTTGGTTTCATATTCTGGCGATAAATAGCGGAGCTTCAACCCGTCTTGAATGAGCGGCTCGGGTGAGGCCAATTGATTCGAGCCTTTCATAATAACGGCAACGGTCGCATGAGAAAAAATGTGCCGTTCGGTCATTAAAAACGTGCTGATTTCACTCGAAACCGCTCCCACGGCTTTTGACAGAATAATATCGCCGCTTAAAACGCGATAACCAAAAAATTTGGCCGAACGCGAGTTCTCTCGCGCAACCGGCTGAGCGTTCACCGTTAAATCAGCGGTGGAAATAACCTGGGGGAATTGCTGCGGGAATTCTTTCGCACCCACATACATCACTTCTTCAGAAAGAATTTGCAGCATATATAAAATGCGGCGTTGTTGATCGGATGAGGTCACCGCATAGCGATATTCTTGCCGCATGTCTTCGAGACCACGTGCAAGATTGGCAAAGTTTTGCGCCGTCTCGGCATCATTGGCACCTTTGAGATTGGTGTTTTCGAG
>DAIDJH010000252.1 GCA_027451425.1 Bdellovibrionales bacterium
CGGACCACCAAGTCAGACATTCCGCGTACGAAATGTCCAATTTCTCGGCCAACTTGCGGAGCGGTACGCCGTGCTCAAGAGCGAGACGGCGCAGGCCGAGATTGAGGTCTCGTTTGGTTTCCATAAAAGCTAGTTAGCGCGGCGGTGACTCTTCGAGCCGCGGCCAAAAAGACGGTCAACGTCATCTTCGGCGCTCAAGCGATAGATTTTGCGAAATCGATTGGCGTCGAGATCGAGAAGATTAATGGTTTTAGCCAACATTGGCTCAGGCATCATCACGTGCCCTTTTTCGATTTTGCCTAAAAACTGCGCGGAGCACTTCAGGTTTTTTGCGAGCGTCGTTTGCGTCATATTGAGGCGGTTACGACGTTCTAAAATATAAGAACCAAGCATTTCTGCGAGTAGGGAATGTCTCATAGTTTGCCATCCTTTTTTGTGTAGTTGTTGTTTAAGTTTCCGCAGCCAATATACGCTAAGGTGCGCTCTTGCGCAATAGAGCATTTTGTTTTGTGGCCGTAAAAGGAGACCTTAATAAATCCAGAAGGTTTATGTCAGAATAGTCGCGAAGTGGCCTCAAGAATCGAGAAAAAAATGCCGAAAAACATGATATATGACCAAAAATTATACAGAAACATACGCGCGCAATTGGCCCATCATCCCACTTAATGTGCAAGAAAAATTGAGCCAACTTCGCGTTGCAGTTGCTGGCTGTGGCTCAACCGGCGGCGGTTTCATCGAAGGGCTTGTGCGGCTCGGAGTTCAGCATTTTCATTTAACCGACAATGGAGCCTATGAGCGGAACAATTTGAATCGCCAGTTTGTTTTCTTGAGTGACATTGGCATCAACAAGGCCACCACCCATGCCCGGCGAATTCTGGCAATGAACCCAGAAGCTAAAGTTCGCGTGTGGGATGAAGGTTTGACCGAAAAAAATGTTTATAATTTTGTATCCGACTGCGATTTTATCTTCGATGCTGTTGATGTTACAACTCATGCCGGAATAGCTATGAAGTTGCGGCTCCATGAGGTTTTGCACGAAAAGAAAATTCCCACAGGGTCTGCGCTAGATTTGGGTTACACGCAGTGGTTACAAAGTTATAACTATCACCGGGGTGATGACGTTTTAAAGGGGAAGTTGGGGCGCGCGAGGGCTTGCCGAAACCCGTTGCATGCATTGATTGAGGGGTTTTCGTCGATAGAAGAACTCCCGCTTGAAATTTCTGAAGAGCTTATCCGCTTGTTCGAGAATCCGCACGAGAGCGCTTGCCAGTTGGCCTGTGCCTGCTTTCAGTTGGCGGCCATGGTGACGCCTTACATGATTCACTTTGTGAAAACGGGTGAACTCCATCAGCTTGTGGCCATGGATATACTTGATCCGTTTATGCCCGAAGCCGAAAAACGCGGGCGGTTGGCGAAAACGGAAGAGTGCCATCGGCGTCTAGCGGCGATTCTCGCGGGCGCGGACCAAAAGGTGGCCTAAGGATTTTCGTGAAAAAATCATTTTTCTTTTTGCACTACGGACCGGGCGGAAATTGCGATGCCGAGCGTAGTTATTTTGGTGACTTATCATGCAAAGACAATTTTTATTTTTGGGATCAACCCGCGACAAAAACATTTGATGAACTGCTCAACGCAACCGCTGCGGAGTTCGAACGCTATACCCGCAACAATCAATGTTTGGGTATTGTTGGCCACAGCTTTGGTTGCGATTTGGCAGTTGCCTTGGCGAAGTATTTATCCGTTAAAAAGGCACCCGCCCCTGAACTTATATTGATCGCGCCGATACCGAATTTAATCTCGGCCTTTAAAAATCTGGGCCAACGAGTCGCTGGGCAAAGTGATATTCGGGCGGATGTGCGCATGGCCCTTCAAGAAAAACTGTCAAAGCTTTCGCCGGGGGGGCGGCAATGTCCAAGCGGTGTGGAACTTTGTATTCGCCATTTATGGTTATCCAAATGTGGCGCGGTTATTTTGGGGTGACTCAAAAAATTATGAGAATTTTTTTGGCCGTTCGGGCACGTTTCGCGCCGTTGATCTGGCAACGTGGCAAAGTGTTTTGACGGATTACATCCAGAATCACAGGGCCGTGTTATCCAAAGAAGGATTGGCCTCATTTGCTGGCAAGACGAAAGTATATGTCGGTGAATATGATCCCTATCTTGACGATGTCACGGGCGCGGCATTTTGGGACAAAATCTTACCTCCTAAAAGGGTCGTGAGAGTTTCTCGGGCGGGGCATCATCCGCATTTGGAAAAAACTGCGGATTTCATCAAGTTTCTTGGTCTGATCGACGACAAGTAGTCGCCGAAAAAGAAGGGGCGCATGGGGCGCTCCAACAATTTGCGATATAAGGAGGTTCTACGTGAAGTCACGTATGTTCAACTATGCAGGCAAAAAGCTGAAGGCCTATTACAAAACAGTGGGCAAGGGTTTTGAAGTTGGAGTTTGCCACGGGACGAAAACGCTCTTCGTGGGGAATTTCATTCATGCCGCCGAAGCCATGACTTGGTACAATCTGATGGGCAAAGAAATTCAGCGCTTTAGCCGCAAGTTTCAAGGTTGGACAGCAGAACCAACGCGCTTCCACTGGAAGTTTGCCAGCAACACGCTTTACAAGCATTACTACGATTATTTGAATCGCTGCTTTGGTAAGCACACCAAAAATTTTCATCGGGAATTCAATAAGGACAACAAAACCATTCAGCGCATGAAGCGTGAATGGAGCCCGCGTGAAGTGGCGTACACTCGTCGCGCCGCTTAGATCCTTGCCGTTGTCGCCGGGCCCGCACCTGCTCATCATCGCGCGCTAAGAGTGCTGTGCGCGATACGCGTAGAGCGCGATGCTCGTCGCGGCGACCGCGTTGAGCGAGTCCATGTCGGGTTTCATCGGTATGGACAGGCGTTGCGCCTTCGGGAAATCATCTGGGATGCCAAGGCCCTCTTCGCCGATGAGTAAG
>DAIDJH010000253.1 GCA_027451425.1 Bdellovibrionales bacterium
AGATCGCCGTCGTGCCCGGACCCGATCGCATAAGTGAAAAGCGTCCACGGCCCGCCGACAAATCCAATCAAACTTTTTTCTTTTGGCAATCGCTCGCGCGTCAGCTCAAGTGCAATTTTTTGAAATTCCAGATAAGAAACCGCCTCATCGACAGATCGCAAATCGGCAAGTTCCTTTCGCGTCAACCTCCGATCGAGTTTAGGCCCTGGATCGTAAACAAGCCCCATCCCCAACGCTTCGAGGGGGAAGAGCAAATCGCTGAACAAAATCGCGACATCAAAGTCAAAATCATGGATCGGACCGAGGGCCACTTCGGCAGCAAGTTCAGGCTCTTTGCAAAGCTCCATGAAACCGTGCCGTTCGCGAAGCTTTTGATAGTGCCGATGGTAGCGGCCGGCTTGCCGCATGAACCAAACCGGTGGCACATTTTGAGGTTTCAACTTAAGCGCATTTTGAAATCGCATTGAGCTCATAGCACACCTTCTTTGGGATCTTTTAAAAACTGATACCCGATCCCACGAACCGAAACAATCCGGCCGCCGGTCGGACCGCCCAACACTTGGCGCAACCGCACGATGACATTGTCGATGGTGCGATTGGACGGAAATTCGTTTTCTCCCCACACGCGGTCGAGAAGTTCATCACGGCTCAACGTTCGGCGATCGCTCGAGCAAAATTTTAAGGACACGCGCTTCTCTCGCACTGAGCGACGATTCGCCGCGATCGTTTGTCACCGAAAGCGCGGCAAAATCAATCACCGCATCACCGACGATTACTTTTTGGCTTCGCGCATGATTCGCCAAGACGTGCTGTATCCGTAAAAACAATTCACGTAAATGAAACGGTTTCGGAATAAATTCTTCGGCGCCAATCTCATAGGCGAGCAAACGATCTTCTGCCGTGCTTCGCGCCGTTAAAAAAATAACCGGTATGTCGCCTTTCGCTCGAACTTGCTTTGCAACATCAAGGCCGTTACCGTCGGGCAAGCCAATATCCAAAATCAAAAGGTCGAAATCGCGCGACAGTTCATTCAATACAAGGCTTGAAATCGTCTCCGACCAATTTACCGTAAAGCCCTCTTTGCGAAGACGCTCCGCGAGCGTCGCCCCAAGATTACGATCATCCTCGAGAAGCAGCACGCGCGTATTTGTGATTGCCGAACTCATTGTTGAATCACCCCAGGCAAAGTGAGCTCAACAACAAAACCACTCACGGCGTTTGCGTCAATATCTTTCGCGCCAAACATAACGCTGCCATTCATATGCTCTATGTAATTTTTGACAGTGAATAAACCAAGGCCACTACCACTCGACGGGTTGTGCCGAAAAAACATCTCACCCAGCCGATTCGCGTCTCCGGTAAACCCGCCGCCATTATCAGCCACACGCAGCTTCACTCGACGGTCGACCGCGCTATCTGACACTGCCTCAAAGCGAATCTGCTTGGCCCGCCCGTGCACAATGGAATTATGAACCAAATTATTAAGGATGGACTCCATGGCTTGCCCGTCGACATTCACAACGGCATCACGTCCACCGCTCACGGCATATGACACTTCAACTTGGGGCCACGAATCTCTCAACATGTCCACCAGCGCGTGCAAAGAGTGGGATTCGGTATGAAGCTCCTTTAGAGATTTGCCAACAAAGAGTGAATTTTGCACCTGCGTTTCAAGACGCGAGGTATCGGTCGTCAAACGGTTGAACATTTCGGTCAGAGCCGGATCGCGGTTGTCGGCGCGAAGGCTTTCGGTCTGGAGTCGTACGCGCGCAAGCGCCGTCTTGAGATCGTGCGTAAATCCAGCCAGAAATTCACGCAATTTGGTCATTTGCCGCTTTTCTTGCAAAAACAAATAAACCGTAAGCATGCCCGTCACACCGACAAGGAATAAAAGAGTGCCCCCCTCCCATAGAAGCATATTTCGGTGACGGACCATGTGCGGCTCATATCGATCGATCAACGAAACCGCAAATATCATCCACCATAAAATCAAAATAAAAATGAAGGCATGCAAAAAAGTCGCAAGAAACAGCCGCCAGTTCATTTCGTCTTCTTTGCGGTATCCGCCGCCGCCGCTATCATTGTCTCAGCGGCCGAGCGCAAAATTTCAGGAGAGTGCGCAAGCGACACAAATCCGACTTCGTACGGACTTGGAGCTAAATAGACTCCGCCGTCAAGACAGCGTTGAAAAAATCCAGCATACCACTCGCGGGTACCACGACTCATTTGATCGGGCCGGCGGATCACCGTGCTATGTCCATTCACCTCACGCGAAAGTTCGGCGGGGAGATGAAGCCAAAAAATACTCCCCGCATGCACGACCCGAACTGGCACATCGGTGTCATGAAATCCACGGGTCAATTGTTCAACAAATTGCTGCGTGCGTTGTTCAAGGTCGCGGTACACATGGTGTGTTTCGATCTTTTTGAGCGTGGCAAGACCGGCGCGCGTGCCGACGGGGTTGGCCGCCAACGTTCCCGCTTGATATACGGGGCCACTGGGAGCTACAAGCTCCATGAGATCACGGCGACCAGCGTACGCGCCGGTCGGGAACCCGCCCCCAATAACTTTGCCATATGTGACAAGATCAGGCTTTATGCCCAGTTGCTCCGCCATTCCGCCAAGCGCCGTGCGAAAACCCGAAATCACCTCATCGAAAATCACCAGCGCACCGTGGGCCCGAGTCACCTTCACCACCTGCTCGATCCACTCTCTTCTTTGTGGAAGCAAACCAAAATTAGCTGGCAGGGGCTCAAGAATAACAGCCGCCACTTGCGCGCCATTCCGCTCCATCGCCTTGGAGAAGGCAACCTCATCATCAAGCGGGCACACCAACGTGCCTTCTGAAATACGCGTCGAAACCCCGGCGCTGTCCGATGCCGATTCACCGGCCAGCCCACTCCCCGCGCGAACAAGAAGAGAGTCAGCGTGCCCAT
>DAIDJH010000254.1 GCA_027451425.1 Bdellovibrionales bacterium
AACATGGGGGATGAGGGGCGAGGGGCACGCTGGGTTGCTCGTGAATCACTGCCCGGTGATCCGCCCATCCCTATGCCCGCCGCTATTTGGAACATGCTCTGCGCACGCGGCATGACGACTCCACACGACATCGAGAAAATTTTGAAACCTCGCTTGCACGACCTGGCTCATCCATTTTCAATCGATCAAATGGATCTCGCTGCGCAGCGCTTGATCCAGGCCTATAATGCGAAAGAATCAATTCTTGTTTATGGGGATTATGATCTCGACGGTACGCCGGGTATGGCGCTTCTTCGTGAAGGATTAGAGAAATTAGGATTCGCGCGGGTTTTTTCATTCCAACCTTCGAGGATGAATGACGGCTATGGTTTACATGCCCATCATGTTCTTCGATTCGCCAAAGAGGGGGTTCGTCTTGTCGTCACTGTGGATGTCGGCATAACCGATACCGAAGCGGTAGATGAGATAAATCGCGCGGGCGTCGATGTTATCGTGACGGATCATCATTTGCCCAAAGATCGGCTTCCGAATGCGCTTGCCGTGATCAACCCCAATAAAGGGGAGTGTGGGTCGAATCTTCGACACTTGTGTGGATCCGGAGTGGCTTTTTATCTGATTCTGGCTGTGCGCATGGCCCTTGAAAAAGAAGGCCTTTTGCGAGAGACGTTTGACCCGAAAACACTCCTCGATCTTTTCGCTTTGGCGACGATCACCGATATGGTCCCGCTGGTGAAAGAAAATCGCGTATTGGTCAAACATGGCTTGAAAATACTTGCTAAAACCGAGCGCCCGGGGCTTCGGCTTTTACTTCGCGAGCTCGGGCTTTACGGTCGCGAGTTGACCTCTCACGATATTGGTTTTCGCTTGGCGCCCAAGCTCAATGCGCTCACTCGCCTTGAGGATGGGATCAGTGCATATGATGTTTTAACGGCGAACGCAGAAACGGCGAATAATTTTGTCGAGCAGGCACTGCAGATCAATGAAAAACGGCGCGCATTGCAAGAGCGTGCGAGCCGCATTGCCAAAGATTTAATTCAACAAAACGGTATTTCAAGCGAACGATTTATATTTGTCTATTCGCGAGAGTTTCATCCGGGCGTGATTAGTTTGGTTGCGAACGATTTGATGGCGACATATCAAGTGCCCGTTTTTATCGGAGCGATTCGAGAAAACGGACATATCGTCGGCAGTGCGCGAGCGCCGGCGCGTGGCGATGTGAATCTACCGTTGGTTTTGCAGGAGTTGAACGGTTGGCTGATTCGATCCGGTGGGCATCGTCACGCCGTCGGGTTCGAACTATTAGCGGAAAACGCCGCCAAGGTCCACGAAGCTTTGGCTCAATCTTTTGCGGCGATCACGGTAGGCAAGGACGAGAACAACTGCCGTCCTGTAGAAAAGGCGATTTTTTATGATTCGGAAATTTGTTTGGCGGATCTTTCACACGACTTCATGGCGTGGCATGATGCGCTTGAACCGTTTGGCCCGGGGTTTGAATCTCCAAAGTACTTAATGCGTGGTTTGCGTGTGCATTCGGCGCGAAAACTCAAAAATAAATTTATGCGCTACAAGTTGACGGATGGGTTGAACGAAGTCGAAGCGCCCTGGTTTGAAAATCCAGCCGAATTTGAGCCCGGAGCGCGCATTGATCTTATTTTTGAGCCGCAATGGAATCACTACAACGGCCGCAGGACTTTACAGGCTAAAATTTTAGCCGCGCGGCCGTTGGTGAAAGACTAATCAGTTACCTTTAGTAAAATTGGTGAGCTCTAGCGTTACGGGTCCAATCTGAGATTGGGATACCGTTTTTACCATGCCTTCGACCGGAACTGATCGGCTTACCCAAACTTCTTCATCCGTATTTTGGCTGTTGTCGTGAATTTTAATGTATTCACATTGGAATGTGCCCTTTGGGACGGTGATTGTCGCCGGGTGCATGGCCACGATTTTTTCGTCGCTTGGGCTAGGCGGAGTTTGCTGTTGACCGTTTACGATCATTTGCAAAACTTGGCCATTGTTGCCGTAGAGAACTTCAACTTTTTGTTTTCCCATCATGCCGGCATCGACATCGGTCTCAACCCAATATCCTTGCGCAACTTGATTGCGAACAAACATGTGAACTTTGCCAGTGATAAAGCTCATGTTCATATTGTAGTCAGCGGAATCTCCCACATGAAAAATCCCAGCCATCATTTGCGGTGTCATGGCTTGAGCCAAGGCTTGACCGACCATGACAACTTCGGTTTGAGAAACGGCTTGAGCGGAGCTCAAATTGGCGCGAGCTTGCATGCCCAAGAGCAATGCGGCCGCGATAAAAAACGTGCGAACCATAGAATACCCCCTTATTGTTCGCTTATCGGAGCATGCGGGTTCAAGTAGATCAAGACATGCCTTGTCGAAATGGTTTTGGTTGTTGAGTTGCAAGCGTTAACTTGCAGAGGCAGTCGGCGAAACTTCAACCTAAGATCTCTATGGACGTTGTCGACCGCCTGTGTTATTCAGGCGCGATGATAGTTTATGTCGCATTTTGAGCAATGCACGGAGTTTTATGACAAAACGTAAGGTTAAAAAACGAAGTGCAAAAATATCAACACTGACGGCGGAAGCTAAAAGACGTGCCGAGAAAGTCGATAAAATTCTGTTGAAACTCGCACCTGGCCCATACGGTAAAATCTTAAAACAAATTCAATCGGGTAGACGGCGAATTGACGAAGAACGCCGGTTGGCCTTGCAGTTGGGCGGTCGAATCCTTGAAAAAGTAAGAGAAGTAAGGGATTCGCTCCCCCTTAAGCGACAGCGGCCTGTCACGTCAAAACGTTCTTCGCGTGGCTAACGTTAAACAAAAGACCATTGTTCTACTGTCGGCGGGGCTTGACTCTACTGTGAACTGCTCGATCGCCCATCGTGATTGCCACGTGGAGTGCGCG